>ONUI01000165.1 GCA_900320995.1 uncultured Eubacteriales bacterium | reverse complement strand
CATATCGGGATGCTCGACAAAATAGCTGTTCATCGTGATACCGTTTGCGTCGGTATCCAAATGCACCCATGAAGGCTCAATGTCGATGATACGGTCACGTTTCTGTAAAATCAGAATATCCGATACAACATCCGTACCCGCGTTTCCTTTGAAAGTGTTGTTGGGCAAACGGATAGCACCGAGCAAATCGGCACGCTGAGCGATATATTTACGGACAGCGGGATTCTCCTTATCCATCGTGCCGCGTGAGGTAACGAGCGCCATCACGCCGCCGGGACGGAGCTTATCGAGCGACTTGGCGAAAAAGTAATCATGTATCATGAAGTGGTATTTATCATACCGCTTATCTGATACGCCGAAGTCGCCGAAGGGAACATTACCGACTACTGCATCAAAGAAGCTGTCGGGGATTTCCGCCTTTTCATACGGCTGTGCCGCAATAGAGCTTTTCTGATACAACTGCTGTGCGATTCCGGCTGAGATCGTGTCGATCTCAACGCCGAACACACGGCTGTCGCTCATGGAGTCGGGCAGCATACCGATAAAGTTACCGATACCGCAGGACGGCTCCAAGATATTGCCGCGCTGAAAGCCCATGTTCTCCATCACTTTGTAAACGGCGTTGATCACCACAGGCGGCGTGTAGAAAGCTGTCAGCGTACTGGCGCGAGCTGACGCGTATTCTTCAGGAGATAACAAGCCATATAGCTCTGTAAACTCGTTTGACCATGCGTCGTTGTGTTCGTCAAACGCTTCGGGAATACCGCCCCAGCCGACATACTGCGCAAGGATAGCTTGTTCCTCGGGAGTGGCAAAACGATTGTCAAACTGGCACTCTTTCAGCACTCGGATCGCTTCGACATTTCTTCGGAAACGAGCCTTTTTGCCGACTTCCTCCAACTCAAAATGTTTGAGATCAAAGGTGTGCCGCTGCGACATAGGGATATCCGGGGGCAGGTCAAAGGTTTGCGCCTTGACTCGCGGCTGGCGCTCCCAAGACGGTGTGATCTCATTCTCTTTCGCTCGCTGCTCTTCCAACGCTCTGCGGACAAAATCCACCTTTTCCACACGATTAACAGGGAATCCTGTTTCGCCTCTGAAGGTAAGATCCTCCATGCTAACATCGCCATAGGCATTCACCCTTTTGATCTCAAATTCACGGTCATCAAGGGTGAGCCGATGACCGATCAGGTCGCTGTTGGCTCCGTCCGATTCGTTCGGCGTTAAGTCCACCACAACGGAATGGAGCTTTACTTCTTCGGGCTGTTCTTCCTGTGCTATCCTGTCCGCATCAGCCATTACCTGTTGAATGAAGGGATCATTATTCAGCTTTTCTTCATCGACAAGCTGACCGTTTACAATCCCGGATTCGGCAAGACGCTGACGAATCTCGTCGGGATCAACGTTGTCGAGCTCGTCATGCTCCTCGTAGTATGGCGCAAGCTCTTCCTCGCTGACATAAACAAGATCACCGAATTCGAGAGCTTCCAAAGCATTATCAATAAGAGCCTGTAATGATTCATACTGTTCTGTACGGACAACCTGACCGTCAACCTTCGTGACGATATCGAACCTCTCAAGATCGACAGAGGATTGAATCTCATGCAAGCCATCCTCGGTCTCGGTATATGCCAAATTGACCTCGGACAGATTGGAAAAGTCAGCGCCTTCACCGGCGTACTCTGTGCGGCAAAACTCGTTGATCAGTTCCTTTGCTCGGTCAATCAGCATATCATGCTCGTTAGCGAAAGGCGCATAATCAATGATGTCTATCGACTTAACGGCGGGAATATTTAAGAAAGGATAGTCGCCGACCATGCCGTCTTTATCGGCATATAGCTTTACCCTTATCTCGTCGGCGATATCGCTTTCCTCCTGAATATCCGTTCTGAAATGATATTCGCTTGTGTATTCCTGCGTGTCATAGACTTCACCGGCTCTGTTGATGTACTCAACGCTTGCAATCACTCTGCTCTGTCGGGTATCTTCTTTTGAATCAGAGTTCAGGCGTATCATTTGATACTCGCCGTTTTCATCGGTGCAAAGCACCAGATCGTGACCTCTGTCCATCAGCATATCTGTCAGCACCTGCGTATGGTTGCGAGGGAATCCGCACATCGGGATTCGACTGCCGTCTGATAACACACGCTGAGTCGGTGTAATATCCAGTTCCTGCGCTATCTTCGGCACATCGTCGCCCATGATCTCCATGAATTCACCGACACGATACAGAACGATACGGTTGGGGTTAGCGTCTTGAGCCTGACGATAATCGTCCCACAGCTTATCGCTGAAGCTCTTATTATCTTCGGATGATGCCGCTTCTTTTGGCTCGTCCGTCTGTTCCACCAGAATGCGAAGATGATTATTCAGCGGGTTTTCCTGCACCTTTGCTTCAAACTCGGCACGGGGCATTTCCTTATTGAATAAGGGAAAGTTTGAATCAAACAGCATCACGCGATCATCGTCGATGGACAACAGCTCATAGGATGAAGCGCCGATATACACCGTGTCGCCGAGGTGATACTGATACTCATAGGTATGCTGAACGCCCTCGTTTAACAGCCGTTCTTCGGGGGATATTTCCATCTCCATCTGACGGCGGCGTTCTTCATCTCGGCGGCGAGCCTTCTGAGCCTGTTCGACACGGCGTTGTTCTGTACGTTCCAGCCATGACGGATACGTTTCCTTTTCCTTATCATTGAGATAACGGTCAAGACTGATCAGCTCACGGATACGCTTTTCAACGTAATTCCATTTCAAAAGCTGTCGCGGTCGGTCGGGATCAAAGCCGAAACTCAGCTCGATGCCCTTACCGTCGTGCATTTCGGATATGCCGGTATAGGCTACTGCGCTTGAACCGCCGCCGATGCCGTACTCGTTTTTCAGAAAACGGATGTTTTCATCACGGGACAGGCTCTTTTGGAACTGCTCATAGATCCTCATCTTACCCTCGGCAACATTGCTGCCTCTGGTCAGAACATTGTCAATAATCTCCTGTGAAAAGACAAAAGCAGGAGCGTTGGCTCCTGCCGCATCTGCCAGATATTGCAACTGCCCGTCCTGCGACAACAGCGACTTGATATCGCTGCGCAGCATACCGAGCTTACGCATTGCGTCGAAATGACCGGCTACCGCATCCCATCTGAGGAATCTTTGTCCTTCACGGCTGGGATAACGCCCTTTCCAGATCAGAACGCCGTTATCGTAGGTCTTGTAGCCGACACGGGTATCGTCGGGGAGCATGATTTCGGTGAAATCATTGTTGAAGATACTGCGGATATATTCGATTCGCCTGTCGGTATCGGATACACCTTCAAGATAAGCACCGATATCCTCAAGGCTTGCCCCGAGGTAGGGAGTGGTAGCAAAGATCTCATTAACGACCTCATCGACACCGAAAAACGGATACTTTAATCTTTCGCCGTCTTCATCGAAAACATCAAAGCGGGTGTCGCCGCTGACAAAACGGTCATCGAGGTCGAACGGTTCAAGACTGTCGATACGTTCTTTGACCGCATCAACAATCAGATCATACTGTTCGTTTATTTCCTCATCATTATCCCGACGATCATATGTCTCGGAAAAGTATTCCAGCATAGCCCGCATGATTTCTGTATCATGCAAATCGTGCTCGATACGGGCGACCACCACCGGATCGGAACCGTCTTCAACCACTTCAAGCGGTTCTCCGTCAGCTTCTTCATAGAAGTTGATAATATAATCGGTCAGGTAATCGTAGATACGATCCGCCAAGCCAGAGGTTGTAGATAAAGAAAGGGCAGGCTCATCATCACGCTGAGTCTGCCCGTCGGGGATTATACGGTGTAGATTACCTTGTCCATCACGATTTCTCTCGCCGCCTGTCGGATGTTGTTCATCTTTCTCACCCAACTGAGCTGATCCTGTGCCTTCAGCTGCTCCGTCACGCCCTGATCCTGCGCCATCTGACGGATAAGATCGTTCTCCATTTTCAGCGCCGTCTGTTCGGTCTCGTTCAGCGCCGTCTGTTCGGTCTCGTACAGGTTCTCGATCAGCTTGCATTTCGTCAGGAGGTTGTAGTACAGGATCTTGTGATGCTCTTTCAGGAATCTGCGCCTCATCTGAGCGTACATTCCCAGCTCGACCTTCGGCTGTTCGGGTAAGGTCAGGTTGGGCAGATTGTAATCGCCCTGTCTGGTGTAAGCTATCTCTGTCATGTTCAAGTCTCCTTTCGGGTTGTATTGTAATATTATTGTATTCGCTTCTCTGCGGATTATCAAATGTGCGATTGGCTCTGTCAAGCGACAGAACCGTTTTTGCGATCTCGGACAGCGCCATTTCGGAGATATCTCCGGCGGCGTATCCCAGCGCGTTCAATGCGTCCTCCGTATTGAAATTGACGATATCCTTGAAATCCTCGTTACTGTAATACAGTGATGTATCTACGCCGAGGCGCGTCATCAGCATATAGGCTACGCTGTGGGTAACGAGGTTATTATACATATACCGTGCCGTATCTTCGGTCAGTCCGTATAACAGGGTATCATCCATTGCAAGCAGCAAATCACCGACGTAATCGGGGACATTGTCCTCGACAGAGTTATTTGCCGCGCTGAGGATCGCTTCTTCCAGATTCTCCCTGTTTTCCAACGCGCCGAAGGTACTTTCAAGGGTGTCGATGACATCCTCGGTGTACTCCTCGCGCATTTTCCAGATCGGAACCGGTCGGGATAAGCGGCTCTCATGTGTATCCGATATATCAAAATAATACTTCAACCGCTGAGAATTACGCTCCGCGTCCTCAAACGCGGCGATACCGTTGGCTCCCCGGTTGACCCATCTTCCGAACTGCTTATTCCAGCGTTCTATCTCAAGAACGGCGGTAGCGTCGGGGCGCTGGGCAAAGACAAGGAGCTGCTCATCAAATCGCAGACGATAGTTACGGCAAGCAGACTCCAAAAAATGACGCCACACAACAGGATTGGTCATTGTTTTTGTCGTCTTGTCGTACATCTCGCTGAGAAGCTCGTATTTTCTCGCCATCAGAACACCTCCTTATCGAGCGGTATCTCTGGCTCTGAAATTCTTGGGGATACCGTTCTCTTCATAGTTTTTCGGGTCGGCGGCAGGAACGTGCCAGCCGAACATGGAACCGCACTTCATCGCCTCTGACTGCGCTTTGGTAATGCCGTGCTTTTTGTTGTTGATGTCAACCATATCCAGCGCGTCTTGTTTATCGGAAAAGGTAATATCCATTTCCTTGTAACCCATTTCGCCTTTCTTTACAACGCCGATCTTGTTCTCGGATTCGATGTAAACATAGGCTTTCTCGGGTAAAGACGCTCTAAGCGGTATGACCGTATACCCCAAATCCTCTATCATTTCCGCGAATTCACAGATATGACGGAGATTCGGACCGTACTCAAAATGGGAGTCATCAATATAGCGACATACATACCGAGCAGGGACATCCCTGACGGTGTAGGCGTTCGACTCGCCGCTGATGATGATCTCATCGCCGTCGGCGATTCTGAACTTTTCACGGTAATGCGGATCAATGAAACGAATTCCGCGCTTTGCCTGCCTGATATGACTGTCGAGCCAGTCCTTGCGATAACAGTAACAGTAAAGATTGTATTCTCCGGTATTGACTCTCACACCGAAATCTCTGCCGGTTTCATAAGGCAGCGCGTTTTTACTGTCAAGGCAGAACCGTGTTAGCGTATCCCTGTCAGAAAGGTATTTGCCATCCTGTCTGAGTGAAAGGAGCAGTTCTGACAGTTCATTGCTGAATTCAGGCGTGTTCAGATCATTGCGAAAACAGTTCCAAGTAACCCAAAACTGATTTCCGTTTGTCCCCATATCCGCGCGGATATAGCCGACCAAGCCGGTCTGACCGGAAATCTGCTGACTGTTCCGATAAGAATACAAGACCTCTTCGGGCTTCATAGGAATGATCTCATATTCTTCACTACTCATTCCGTTCACCTCCCGAAAGATAAGAATAGAGCTTGTTGTCTTTAGTGTGTTTTTGAAGCTGAGAAACGACGGCAAGATCCTGCATGGTAATGCCGGGGATTTGCAGAATAGAATCAAAGTTCAGATTCTGCAAGTCCTTTTCGGATGTGATGCCGTTATCAATCAGCTTCGCCATCGTTTTTGTTTTCTGCTGAAAGGTCATCTCTGCCATTTCAGCTCACCTCCTCCTTGTGAATAGTTTACTTTTTTCTGTGGTTTTTGATGGTAATGAACAGATATACGCCTAGTACCAGCGCAAAAATGATGATACCGATAATGGTTTTCACCTGATTCACCTCCTAAGTTGGAATTATTTCTCCGGCTATTCTGCCACCTGCCTTTAAGAGATAATAATAAATTAAATGAGATATAGTATTTCTCTTTCGGTAAGTAAGTGAGAGTAACAGGGGGTTAGAGTGTGAGAAAGGGGGAGCGGTAAATCACCGCGCGTCCCTGTTTGATTTGCGAGATTGCTCATGCTCACGGTTGTGTTTGCGATAAAACGTGATCGCCTCGCAGATGTAATCCTCCGTTTTGTTCATCGGCAGATCACGAGGCAAGAGCTTTCGCATACGCTCGCCATTGAACACCATGCGTTCACGCTGATTTGGCTTTTGTTCGCACATGATATCCGCAATCACTTCCGGAGTCAGGCTGTGTTCCTCATACAATCGTCGCATTCGTATCGTCTGGGCATGTGAGGGCGTGCAGTCGTTGAGTTCGATGTTTTCCAACACATCCCTCTGAAAATCGACATTGAGATAAGACAGCTCAACCGCCGGACGCATCTTCATCTTGCCTTCATCTACTAACTGCAACAGTTCGGGAATTAGATAAGTCAAGCGGATATAACGACGAATAGTTTCGCGACTTTCACCGACTTCGTTACCTAACACTTCATTTGTTCGCAAGCGTTCGAAATCTGACACCACTGGTGTCAGATTATCATTTTTAGGTCTACCCGCCTGACGATTCATAGCATCTAAACGCATTTTATACGCAAATGCCTTCTCGCTGGGGAGTATGGTTGAACGCTGAAAGTTACTCTCTACCATATAGACAGTAGCTTCATCACGGGTTAGATGTTTGACTTCTGAGCGAAGCGTGTCCAACCCGGCAAGCTCACAAGCTCGCTTTCGGCGGTGTCCTGCTACGATCTCAAAGCGTCCGTCATCTTTGACGCGGAGTACAGCGGGCGTCATCACACCGTGCTCTTTGATGCTTTCCACAAGCTGCAACATATCCTCGTCATCACGGACTTGGAATGGATGATTAGGGAAATCGTCGATCTCAGAGATTGGTATATCCCTGATTTTATCGAGCTTCGCTTCATCCCTTTGCTTGTCATGCGCTAACACCTCCTTAGCGAAATCGGCGTATGCGACGGCTGCTTTACTGCTCGGCTCATAAGCAAAGATACTTTTGCCCTTGGATGCTACCTCGGCGGCTTTTACGGCGATCGGTATCTGGGCATTGTAGATTTGCAGACAGTTACCGAAATTACGCCGGATCGCATCCACCGTACTTTTGGCAAGATTGGTGCGGTTGTCCACAATGGTCAACAAGATTCCGTCAATCGCCAACTCGGGATTGGTGTGCGTCCTAATCTTCTCAACCGTCTGAAACAACTGTGTCATTGCTTTTGCCGATAAGTATTGCGCCTGAACAGGGATGATCACACTGTCTGCGGCGGTCAAAGCGTTCAGTGTCAGCATACCGAGCGAAGGGCGGCAATCAATCAGAACATAGTCATAATTGTGCTTGACCTTACTCAGGTATGTTTTCATCACGCTCTCGCGGCTCATCGCTGTCACAAGATAGTTTTCGGTGGATTCCAAATCCATGTTGGACGGCAGCAGATCCACACCCTCGGGATGTTGGATGATACCATCATACGGATTGCTCCGTTCTTCCCGAACGACAGATATGAGCTTATTGGCGAGTGTCACGCTGAGATCATCGGCGTTATAGCCGAGGCAGGTAGTTAGATCGCCCTGCGGATCGGCATCGACGAGCAACACACGTTTTCCCTGATCAGAAAGCGCAACTCCGAGATTGAGGGCGGTAGTCGTTTTGCCGACTCCGCCTTTCTGATTACAGATAGCAATCGTTTTACTATTTGGCATACGTTTTCCTCCTTTCAAATTAGATTTGTATTTAACCCTTTCGGGGAATACACAGAAATTTATACTGCTTTCTAATAAAACAGCTTATCATCTGTTGCGTAAAATTCCGCATAACTGCGTTGTTGTCCTTGATAGGCGCTAGCCTATCGGCGTCCTCCGCCTTGTCCTGCGAAATTTTCCACTAACATCTGATTAAACCCTTTTATTAGAAATCAGTATTATTACGGTCAAAAAGTCCCGTAAACGCAAAAAAGCGCCCACTTCCTTGTAAAAAGAAGTGAGCGCTGACTCATATACAATATTTGATTGTTAGGCGGTGTAGATTACCTTGACCTTTTTCTGCTTGGCACGGCTGAGCTTGATGAGAATCTCATCGATAGCGTCCGTGTAATGACCGGTGGCGATCAAATCGTTTTTCTTGGCGATGAGGGCATCAATGATCTCCCTGTACTCGCCGTAATCCATATAGAGATGATATTTCGGGTTTCTCATGATCTCAACCTCCTTACAGCTTCATTATATATGTATACGACATAATTTGCTAATGTGCGATTTTGGGCGCAAAAAAGAGCAACACCTTACGATGTTGCTCTCGTTTGTTTTTATATCAGGACATTCACAGTGATGTCCTTCCACTTTCGGACTGAATGCTTATTATGCGTTTCGGTGTGATATGCCTCAGCATCCGATTTCCGAAAAGTATAGGAAAAATGCGGAGTCAGCTCCTCATTACCCCTTGCAGCTAATCGCAGCCTGTGCAGCAGCCAGACGAGCGATCGGAACACGGAAGGGTGAGCAGGATACATAGTCAAGACCGATCTTGTGGCAGAACTCAACGGAAGTCGGGTCGCCGCCGTGCTCGCCGCAGATACCGATATGGAGTGCGGGATTGACGGGCTTGCCGAGCTTGATCGCCATATCCATCAGTTTGCCTACGCCGGTCTGATCGAGCTTAGCGAACGGATCATTCTCAAAGATCTTGGCGTCATAGTAAGCGTCGAGGAACTTGCCCGCGTCGTCACGGCTGAAGCCGAAGGTCATCTGAGTCAGGTCGTTGGTACCGAAGCAGAAGAAGTCAGCCTCGGTCGCGATCTCGTCAGCAGTCAGAGCAGCTCTCGGGATCTCGATCATGGTACCTACCTCATACTTGAGATCAGCGCCTGCAGCGGCGATCTCAGCGTCAGCGGTCTCAACAACGAACTTCTTGACATACTTGAGCTCCTTGATGTCGCCGACGAGCGGGATCATGATCTCGGGAACGAGCGTCCAATCGGGATGAGCCTTCTTGACGTTGATCGCGGCGCGGATAACAGCCTTGGTCTGCATCTTAGCGATCTCGGGATAAGTGACAGCCAGACGGCAGCCGCGGTGACCCATCATCGGGTTGAACTCATGCAGAGAAGCGATCAGAGCCTTGATATCCTCAACGCTCTTGCCCTGAGCCTTAGCCAGCGCCTCGATGTCGGCTTCCTCGGTGGGAACGAACTCATGCAGAGGCGGATCCAGGAAGCGGATGGTTACGGGGTTGCCCTCGAGAGCCTCATACAGCTTCTCGAAGTCGCCCTGCTGATAAGGCAGGATCTTGTCCAGAGCAGCCTCGCGCTCTTCAACGGTATCGGCACAGATCATCTCGCGGAATGCGGCGATTCTGTCAGCCTCGAAGAACATATGCTCGGTACGGCACAGACCGATACCCTCAGCGCCCAGCTCACGAGCCTTCTTAGCGTCGGCGGGAGTATCAGCGTTGGTGCGAACCTTCAGGGTTCTGTACTTGTCAGCCCAATCCATGACGCGGCCGAACTCACCGGCGATGGTAGCGTCAACAGTGGGGATGATGCCGTCATAGATGTTACCGGTAGAACCGTCGATGGAGATATAATCGCCCTCGTGATAGGTCTTGCCGGCGAGAGTGAACTGCTTGTTCTCCTCATCCATAGCGATGTCGGAGCAGCCGGATACGCAACAGGTACCCATACCGCGAGCGACAACAGCCGCGTGAGAGGTCATACCGCCGCGAACGGTCAGGATGCCCTGAGCAGCCTTCATACCCTCGATATCCTCGGGAGAGGTCTCGAGACGAACCAGAACGACCTTTTCGCCTGCGCCGCCCTGAGCCTTAGCATCCTCAGCGGTGAAGACGACCTTACCGCAGGCTGCGCCGGGAGAAGCGCCCAGACCCTTGCCTACCGGAGTAGCAGCCTTGAGCTCTTTTGCGTCGAACTGCGGATGCAGGAGTGTATCGAGGTTTCTGGGGTCGATCATCAGAACGGCCTCTTCCTCGGTTCTCATACCCTCGTCAACGAGGTCGCAAGCGATCTTCAGAGCCGCCTGAGCGGTACGCTTGCCGTTTCTTGTCTGAAGCATATAGAGCTTGCCGTGCTCGACGGTGAACTCCATATCCTGCATATCTCTGTAGTGATCCTCGAGGGTCTTGCAAACCTCAACGAACTGAGCGAATGCCTCGGGGAACTTCTGCTCCATCTCGGAGATGTGCATGGGGGTACGAACGCCTGCAACAACGTCTTCGCCCTGTGCGTTGGTCAGGAACTCACCGAACAGACCCTTGTCGCCGGTAGCGGGATCGCGGGTGAACGCAACGCCGGTACCGCTAGGGGATATCGTTGTCGCGGCGATATACGTTCGCACGGGGGTTGTCCCAGGAACGGAATACAGCCTTGACAGCGCCCATGAGCTGCTCCTTGGGATCGGTCGGGAAATCCTCGCCGATCTTTGCCTTGTACTCAGCCTTGAACTTGCCTGCGAGTTCCTTGAGGTCCTCAGCGGTCAGCTCGACGTCCTGAGTAACGCCGCGGTCAGCCTTCATCTCGTCGATGAGCTCTTCAAAATACTTCTTACCGACTTCCATAACAACGTCGGAATACATCTGGATAAATCTTCTGTAGCAGTCCCAAGCCCAGCGGGGATTACCGCTCTGTACAGCGATGGTCTCTACAACTTCCTCGTTCAGGCCGAGGTTCAGGATGGTGTCCATCATACCGGGCATGGAAGCACGCGCGCCGGAACGAACGGATACGAGAAGCGGATTCTCCTTGTCACCGAACTTCTTACCGGTGATCTCTTCCATTTTACCGATATACTCATTGATCTGATCCTGGATCTCAGGATTGATCTGGCGGCCGTCCTCATAATACTGAGTACAAGCCTCTGTGGTGATCGTGAAGCCCTGAGGAACAGGCAGACCGATGTTGGTCATCTCAGCGAGGTTAGCACCTTTACCGCCGAGAAGTTCTCTCATGTCAGCGTTACCTTCTTTAAAAAGGTAAACCCATTTTTTGCTCATTGGAATCTCCTCCTAAAAGTTTGTTATAGTAAGGACTGCGGCATATTTTGCCACAGCATACATATACAACTGTATTATAACAAAACCCGCGCGAAAATACTATACAAAAGAGAAAAAAAGCCAAAAAAAGGGGCACAAAAGTCATTCGCATATTTTGTGGATATTGTTGAAAATGATAAAATTGTCATATTTTTGTAATTAGTTCTTGCAAATAAAAAAATATATGCGATAATAGTATTATCTACGAGAGCGCCTAGAAGCCTTCCTTTGGGAAAGGAAGGTGGATCGGCAGCGCCGAGACGGATGAATTGTATGATTTGATCGAACGTAGCGAGAAACCTCAAAAAACAGGTTGGTCGCTCCGCTCCATTCATACAATTCCTCAGTCGCTAAAGGCGACAGCTCCCTTTCCCAAAGGGAGCCTTTGTCCTCTCATCTAAACGAGGTAGTAATATGAGCAACAAATGTGCCGTTATCCTCGCCGGCGGCGAAGGAAAACGTATGAAATCCGATATTCCGAAGCCCATGAATGAAGTACTGGGCAAGCCGATGCTCCGCTGGGTCATCGACGCGGTCAAGGCGGCGGGGATCGATGACATCTGCGTCGTCACCGGTTTCAAGACCGAGGTCACCGAAGCGTATCTTGACTCCCTTCCCTTTGCGGTCAGCCATGTGCTGCAGAGCGAACGTCTCGGCACGGGTCACGCCGTGATGATGGCGAAAGGTTTTCTTAACGAAAAAGGCGGCGACGTCGTGATCCTGTGCGGTGACGCGCCGTTTATGGACACCGAAACGATCGCCGACGCATACAACGATCATAATGAGAGCGGCGCTTCCGCGACCGTCATCAGCGCGATGCTCGACGACCCGACCGGCTACGGCAGGATCGTCCGCAATGCCGACGGCACCTTAAAGAATATCGTTGAACAGAAAGAAGCCGATGAAGAAACCCTCAAGATCCAAGAGGTCAACTCCGGCGGCTACTGGTTCGATACCGCCGATCTGCTCAGCGTACTGGACGATATCAAGGCGAATAATTCCGCAAAAGAATATTATCTGCCCGACGCGCTTTATCTGCTCCTGCAAAACGGCAAAAAGGTCGGCGCTTTCACGGCGAAGTCACCCGACACCGTCCTCGGCGCCAACGATCCCGCGCAGCTGGCTGAGCTGAATGATATCGCGAGAGCTAAAGGATATTAAAGCCTCCTTTTCCTAAGGGAGGTGGCAAATCGGCTTGCCGATTTGGTCGGAGGGTTGCTCATCTCCTTTGGAAGCATCCATCACGAAAAGATTCAACCCTCAGTCGCTTCGCGACAGCTCCCTTGGGAAAGGGAGCCTGAACCTGTATCCAAACCGCAAGGTTAATATACATTATTACAATAATTCATTTAGGGGGACACATAATGAATTCACACGGTAAGGACATCAAGATTTTTACGCTCAAC
>ONUI01000083.1 GCA_900320995.1 uncultured Eubacteriales bacterium | reverse complement strand
GCAACCCTTTTGTCCGCTTCGCGGACATTTCCCCTATCAGGGGAATCTCCCACTGTCACTTCGTGACGTCTCCCCAACGGGGAGCACCCCTCCCCTACACAATTTGACGGAAACGTCGCGTCCTCGTAATGAAAACAAAAAAAGACACATGGAATCCATGTGCCTTTGATCGATGCCTTTATCATTGAGAAAAAAGAAAAGGGCATACATGCCCAAACTAAAAGCGGAGGACTATTGCCCTCCGCCTTTAGTGCTTACTGTATTGAATAATCGAGGTATTCCTCAAGTTCTTCTTCTTCTCTCTTCTGCTTCTCTTTTATGACAAAGAAAGCGGTAACCGCAGCTGTGATAGCTGCTACTGCGGCAGCAATCCAGATAATCCACTTTACAGTTTTTTTACCATCGCAATTATTACACATACCGTGCCTCCTGAATCTTAATGTAATACAATGTATAAGAAAATAATACCAGAAATTTTGAAAAAGTCAATATATTGTATGTAAGTTTCTGAAAACTTTCATCATTTGCGGTACATATTGGGGTGATCGGGCAAAATCAATCACCGTGACAGCGTTATTATTGCCGCGGACGGGGCATTTATGCGGCGTCTGCGGTTTGAATCAAAGCTCTGCCGCGGGACGTCGAACACGCGTGTTCAAACGTCGTCCCCTACAAAAAGAGGCTACCACATCATCAAAGTGATAGCCTCCGGTCATTCTGTTATTCCGCGTCCTCCAGCTCGGCGGTATCGTATACCAGCGGCATGTGATACTCGCGCTCGTAGATCTCTTTCCACAGCTGATAGTTGCGGTCGAGCATATCCTTGACGCTCTCGCGGTAGGACATATCGGGATTCGGATAAATCGGTTCGCCGATGTGGATGGTGTATTCCTGTACAAAGAAGCCGTCCTCGCCCATGATGTCGGAATCCTGCATGGTGATGAAGCACGGCAGGACGGGTACATTGTTGCGTACCGCAAAGCTGTAAGCGCCGTTCTTGAGGGGCTTGGGCTTGCGGTAGTTCCACCACATGGACTGCTCGGGATAGACGAGGATGAAGTCGCCCTTTTGCAGAAGCATGTCCACGCCCTTCATGAATTTCTTCATGGTGCGCAGGTTCGAGGAGAGGGGCAGAGTGTTGCAGTTGCGCATCAAAAAGCCGTAGAAGCCGGGGAACGAGGTATAGTTGCCCTCGCGGATGACGCGCCAGAAGGTGCGGTCGGGCTGCTGTGCCGCGTCGTATGCCAGCTGGATCGCAAAGCTGTCGAAGGCGTTGAAGTGGTTGCAGGTGATGATCGCGCCGCTGTTCAGATTGCGGAAGTTCTCGATGCCCTTGATATCTTTGATGATCAGCTTTTTGTCCGCGATCAGATAGTTGACGTAGCGGCGTGCCGCGGCAAAGGCTACCTTGCTCTTCATCTTCTTGGTGATGCCGCGCTTGCCGTATTCGATCTCGTCGGGCATGAGGGTACGTGAGGGCGGATCGTCCTCAACGTCGACGTCGAAGCGGCCTTCGCGCTCGAGTTGAGCGATCTTTTCGAGTATTTCAACTCTGTCCTTGGCGCGGACGTAGCTGTCGAGCTGTTTTTGGTAGTTATCGTCACGATCGGTTTCAAATTTCGCCAATGCTAACAAGTTGTCCATGACCTCCGCATCGTTAATTCTATCTTCATCGGTGAAGTTATCGAGCACCGCCTTGATCTCGTCATACACCTCGGTCTCTTTGGCATAATGCCAGAAGATGTCGCCGCCGGTGCAGTCGGGATAGTGCCACGGCTTGCTGACCATGATATAGTGGATGATTTTTGCTTCTTCGATCGGATAGGGGAAGGAGCAGTACGCTTCGGTGTTCCATCGCTGGTCGAGCCACAGGATATGATCCTTGCAGATCAGGTTGAGGTAATCCTCGTCCTGGGTGACGACGAACTGGTATTCCGCCAGACGGTCGGCAAAGCGCTTGAGGATTTCTTTTTCACGGAAGAGCTTGGCGTTGATCAGCAGCAGACCCGCATTGAAGAAGTTATGGCGCGATACGCCGACGACCTTTTCGGCATAGGTGCCGTAGTGGTCGGTCTGCACCATCGCCTGTTCGTGACACGCGCCGATCCATTTGTCGCCCAGATCGGTGTTGTACAGCTCGCTGATATCGCCCTGCACGACGGTGTCGCCGTCGATATAAATGACCTTGTCGTACTCAGGGAACATATCCGCGATGAACAGGCGGAAATAAGTGGTATTGCTGTAATAATCGCGTACGGGCAGCGAGTCGGTGATGGCGTGCAGACGCTCGCTGACGTCGGTGAAGATGACGTCAAAATTTTCGTTGCCCTCAGCGAGCTTGGTCGCTTTTTTCTGTGTTTCTTCAGAGATGCCCGCGTGCAGGATGTAGATGCGGTAGTGATAATCGGTTGAGGCGTTCACCATCATCGAGTGGATGGATACGACGGAATACTTGATAAAGCCTTCGTCACACGCGTAAAAAATCGGGATAGTTTTCTTGTTCATAGCTCTTACTCCGGTTTACTCTTCGTCATAATCGTGAGGTATTCGTTGAGGATGTCGTCAAATTCGTAGTAGCCGAAAACATTGTGAACCTTGTCGACCTGCCATTGCTTGATGTTTTCGGTGTGGGGGTAGGGGGTGTAGAACAGACGCTTGGAAAAATGTCTGACCACCGTGTGCGGGTGGAGGAATTTTTGGTCATTGAAGCGCTGGGGCAACAGCTTTTTCTTTGTTGTCGCGTGGATCAGCGCTGTCTGGTCGGCAAAAAGGAATTTCTTTCGCCTTAATTCGCGGCGCGCCTTTTCAAACAAGCCGTTCTTGATGGATTCTTTCATGTTGAACAATAGAACGCCGGCGTTGACATAGTTGGGATACAGGAGATATTTGCCGTAATGGTCGCGTGCCGCGGCGTATTCATAGCCCTCAAGGTCGATATCGTACAGCAGATGCACGTCGCGCTGGAAGAGGATATCCGCGTCGAGGTACAGCAGCTTGTCGTCCTTGGGGATGTCGTCGACCAGATCCGCAAGCAGCCGCAGCAGGGTGTAGGGCGAGCAGTAGGCGCCCTCGTTGGGACAATAGGCGAACTCCTGCTCATACAGGGCGGTGACGTCGATGACCTTCAGGGTGTTTTCGGGATTATATTGCTGCACGGTTTTGCGGAGCAGTTCGATGTGCTCCTCGGGGACGCCGGTATATTTGGGATTCAGTCGGGGCAGTTCCATGGTAAAGATCCGGAACGCAAAGGGCTCGTCGGATTTCGTGCGCTTCATCAGCGATAAGGCGCAGGTGAGAAATCCGTCGAAAACACCGTCGTTTCCGCAGAATAGTACGTTTACCATGATATACCTCCGTAAAAAGATTTTGCAGACATTTTGTCGGCTGAGATAATGCTAAGGCAACCCTCCGCCGCTTTGCGGCACCTCTCCTGTGTATGGATTCTGTAACCCAAATCACAGATTTGGACAGAATCTCACCTTAGGAAAGGGAGGCTTGTTTCTTTGCCGATAACTATAATTCCTTTTTGATGTATCGGATGACCTCAACATTGGAGAGCTCGGCGCGTCGGCACATCTGCTCATACACCTCGTCGCGCAGCTTTTTGCGGCGCTGCTTGAGGGGCAGCTCCATATCGGGGTAAAAAGGCCCGTCGATGTAGGTGGTCATGCGCGGTTTGCGCTTGTTGCCGCGCTTCTGGTAGGTGTTGACAAAGCAAAACACCGGCGTTCCGTCCTTGGCGGGATAGCCGAAGGAGCCGTCGGGAAAGGGTCGGATATGGGTGTAGTACGGCCAGATATGCGCCTCGGGATAGATCACCACGGCGTGATGCTTTTCGATGCGGCCCGCGATGCAGTCCTGAAAGTTGCGATAGGCATCCCGCGTATCGGGCAGCGGGATCGCGCCCAGTGAGGGGTTGATCCGTCCGAGATACGGCATCGATACGTTGTTGGCGTGTACGATGAAAGATACCCGCTTGGGAAAGCAAAAGACGTTGGGCGTGAAAGGATCGCCGATCGCCTGCGTATGGTTGCCGTACAGGTAGATACCCTGCTTGCGAAAGGGCTTGAGCTTTTCGCGTCCGACCGATCGCTGGTGCAGGCTGAGCTTCGCGTACAGGAACGCGATCGGCGTCGCGACGATGCGATACCAGAAGAAGCGGGTGAACGCGCGGACGGGTCCCTTGCGGTCATAGACATAGTCGCCGTCGATCTTCTTTGCTTCGATGACCGCCGTGGAGAATTCGTCGTTGAGTTCATCCTGATAGTATATCACCTTGCGGTTATCCACGAACAGCCTCCTTTATGCAAATTCCGTCGGCATGACGCTTCATGATACGCCGGATGGGTACGGCGTTTTTCGGGAATCATTATAGCAAAGTTGTGAAGCGTTGAAAAGTAACTGTCGCCCCAAAACTGTCTACAACTGAACGCGATGGTTCTACAAAGCTCTCAACAGCGGGTAGAACGGGCTCTACCGACAGTAGAACGCACCGAAAAAACGCACTGTTCATACGGGCTTTTCGCAAAAACAACACTCTACCGACCGAATTCGGGGGATTTAGACCGAATCTGCCGCGCATGGCAGAAAAAACGACTCCGCGATGATCGGAGCCGTTGTATCAAAAAGCAATAAAATAACACAATCTATTGCAAAAAATCCATATCGCTGCATTGTCGGCAAACAGGCGTCAATCATAAAATTATTATAGCAATACAGAATAATAAAATCAATAGGAAAGTCCTATCCAAAACGGAAAAAGATGGAATTTTTTATGGTTTTTTCGATTAATCGGGATAGTTGTTACGAGGCGCCCGACAATCGTGTCAGACCCGCGGCGATCTCAACCGAGAAAAGGGTTCGTCAAATGAAACCCTCAGCATCATTTGCGGAAAGTTTCGCGCAGGGTAAGATTACTTTTTGTGACAGGGGTAGGGGCAGTTTTCACAGGAGCAGGAACAGCTTTTCCCCTTGCGTTTTCTAATGACGATGAAAACCACCGCCGCGATCACAGCCGCCGCGATCGCGCAGATGATCAGGATATCGGCAAGGTTCATATTCAGCCTCCCATTCCGCACAGCACACAAATCAGGTGAACGATCGTGGTGACGAGGTAGGCGACGACGCACTGCCAGATGACCACGCCGATCGCCCATTTGTGTCCCAGCTCACGCTTGACGGAGGCGATCGCCGCCACACAGGGGGTGTAGAGCAGGCTGAACACGAGGATGGAGATCGCGGTCAGGGCTGTCATCGCCGAGCCGATACCGCCGGTGTAGAGGATCTTCAGGGTGGAAACGACGCTTTCCTTTGCCATCACGCCGCTGATCAGCGAGGTGACGATGCGCCAGTCGCCCATGCCGAGCGGTGCGAATATCGGCGCGATCAGCCCCGCCAGCTGGGCGAGGATGCTGTCCTGTGAGTCGGTGACCATGTTGAACTGCAGATTGAAGTTTTGCAGGAACCAGACGATGATCGTAGAGATGAAGATGACGGTAAACGCGCGCTGGATAAAGTCCTTCGCCTTATCCCACAACAGACGGATCACGTTCTTCGCGCCGGGCAGGCGATAGTTGGGCAGCTCCATGACGAACGGCACCGCCTCACCCTTGAAGATCGTTCTCTTATACAGCATCGCGATCAAAATACCGACGATGATACCCAAGAGGTAGAGTCCGGTGAAGATCAGCCCTCGGTACTGCGTAAAAAATACGCTGACAAAGAAGCCGTAGATCGGCAGCTTAGCAGAACAGCTCATAAAGGGGGTGAGCAGGATGGTCATTTTGCGGTCGCGCTCACTGGGCAGCGTACGCGTCGCCATGACGGACGGTACGGTACAGCCAAAGCCGATCAGCATGGGCACGATACTGCGCCCCGACAGACCGATCCGTCTGAGCAGCTTATCCATAAAGAAAGCGACGCGCGCCAGATAGCCGCTGTCCTCCAAAATCGACAGGAACAAAAACAGGGTGATGATGATCGGCAAAAAGCTGAGTACACTGCCGATGCCCGTAAAGACGCCGTCGGTGACCAGCCCCGTGAGGATCGGATTGACGTTGGCGCTTTCCATCGCGTTTTTCGTGATGTCGGTCAGACTGGAGATCCCCCCGTCAGGATGCGGTCGATCTTGACGCTGCGGCGATGCTCGCGGCTTTCGGCGGGCTTCGTCACGGTGCGGGAGCAGACCTTGTGGATGTAGGAAAAGCGCATATCCGCGATGGCGGCGTTGCGGTCCAGCCCGCATTCCTTTTCCATCTGGGTGATGATGTGCTCGAGCATTTCCTTTTCGCCGCTGTCGAGATTTAGCTTTTCGAGGATGAGCTCATCGCCGTCGACGACCTTGCTCGCCGCGAAATGCAGGGGGATGTCGGCTTTTTTTGCCTTATCCTCGATCAAATGGCGCACCGCGTGCAGGCATCGGTGTACCGCGCCGCCTTTTTCATCGGCGGAGCAAAAGTCCTGCCGCATGGGTTTTTCCTGATAATGCGCGATGTGGATCGCGTGCGTGACCAGCTCGTCCACGCCCTGATTCTTGGCGGCGGAGATCGGTACGACAGGCACGCCGAGCAGAGATTCGAGCTGGTTGATGTCCACGGAGCCGCCGTTGGCGGTCAGCTCATCCATGATATTCAGCGCGACGACGACAGGGGTGTCCATCTCGAGCAGCTGCATGGTCAGATAGAGGTTGCGCTCGATATTGGTCGCGTCGACGATGTTGATAATCGCGCGGGGCTTTTCGTCCAGCACAAAGCTGCGCGAGACGATCTCTTCATTGGTATAGGGCGACATCGAGTAGATGCCGGGCAGGTCGGTGATGAGGGTGTTTTTGTGACCCTTGATGACGCCGTCCTTGCGGTCGACGGTTACGCCGGGGAAGTTGCCGACATGCTGATTGGAGCCTGTCAGCTGATTGAAGAGCGTGGTTTTGCCGCTGTTCTGGTTGCCGACTAAGGCGTAAGTCAAGATCGCGTCATCGGGCAGAGGATCGCCGCTGCCCTTGGGGTGGAATTTACCGCCCTCACCTAAGCCGGGGTGGTCGCTCTTTGCTTTTTTAGGGGGAGATATCTGATTGGTTTTTTCGATCGGTTCGACCTCTATTTTTTCAGCTTCGGCAAGGCGCAGGGAAAGCTCATAGCCGTGGAGCGTGAGCTGCATGGGGTCGCCCATGGGGGCGAGCTTGACCAGCTTGACCTGTGTGCCGGGGATCACGCCCATATCCAGAAAATGCTGGCGCAGCCGTCCTTCGCCGCCTACCGCCGTGATGACGGCGGATTGTCCTGTTTTCAGTTCTTTTAATTGCATGAAGGGTACTCCTTTGTGTGTCTATTAAAAATGATACCGAATGACTTGCCGTTTGTCAACAATATATGGCGATCGTCGGGCGTTTTTATTCCGATTATGGGATCAATTCATCAAAATCGGTTGTGATCCCGCTTGACAAACGATTAACATAGGTATAGAATAAATGCAGAAAACACCACAGGGGGGCTGACGCAAAGTCGGCTGAGAGTAGAGCTGAGGCGCTCTTGACCCTTATACCTGATACGGATAATGCCGTCGTAGGGAGCTGTCATCAAGTTGATCTGGCACCATGCGGAGGCGTGGTGCTTTTTATTATCTATAGTCATTGCGAAGGGCGCAATGATTAAGGTTGAGATTGCCACGTCGGAACAAAGTTCTTCCTCGCAATGACAATCTGAAATGCGCCCTGTGGCAATCTCAACTTATAATAAGGAGGTATTTGTATGAACGCAAGTGTAGCGATCCAGACGCTGCCCGAGGCGCAGAATGACGAAGAGCTGATCCGCATCGTTGACGAGGTCATCGCGTACATCAAGAGCACGGGGCTCAAATGCTATGTCGGTCCCTTTGAGACCGCGATCGAGGGCGATTATGACGAGCTGATGGACATCGTCAAGGAATGTCAGCATATCGCCATCCGCGCGGGCGCGCCGTCTGTGCTGGCGTATATCAAGGTCGATTACCGACCGGAGGGGGATGTACTGACGATTGAGCGCAAAGTTACGAAGCACCATCAGTAAGGTCGCGCCGCGTGTCGGGATCTTTCTGCTGATACTGGCGATATGGTACTGCGTGTGCCGCTTTACGGGGATCCCTAAGTTCGTCCTGCCCTCGCCGGGGGATGTGATCGGGGCGTTCAAGGAGGATTGGCAGCTGATGCTCAGTCACGCGCGCGTGACGCTGACCGAGACCATGATCGGTCTGTTTGTCGGCATCCTGATCGGCTTTTTGACGGCGGTGCTGATGGATCGGTTCGCGCTCGTGCGCAAGACGGTCTATCCGCTGATCGTCGTCAGTCAGACGATACCCACCGTCGCGATCGCGCCGATGCTCGTCATCTGGATGGGCTATCAGATGCTGCCGAAGATCGTGCTGATCGTGCTGGTCGTGTTCTTTCCGATCGCGATCAGCCTGCTGCAGGGCTTTTCCGAGGTGGACAAGGATACCGTCAACCTGATGCGCTCGATGGGCGCGAATCGGATGCAGATCTTTCGCTATGTCAAGCTGCCGAATTCGCTGGGACATTTCTTTTCCAGCTTGAAGATATCGGTATCATACGCGGTCGTCAGCGCGGTCGTATCGGAATGGATCGGCGGCACGGAGGGTCTGGGTTGTTACATGACCAGAGTCCGCAAGTCGTTTTCCTCCGACAAGATGTTCGCGGTGATCATTCTGATCTCCGTGATCAGCCTGATCCTGATCTGGTTGACCGAGTTGATCCAGCACGCGTGTATGCCGTGGGAAAAAGCACAATATCATCACAGGAGGAGTAAAGAATGAAAAAACTGATTGCTGTTATTTTAGTATGTTTATTGGCGATGGCAGCCGTAACGGGCTGCGGATCGCAGAAAACCGAAACCGATAAGTCGACCGCGGATTCCGCCGAAAAGACAAAGATCTCCTTTGTCCTCGACTGGACGCCCAACACTAACCATACGGGTCTGTATGTCGCAAAGGATAAGGGTTATTTTGAAGAGGCCGGTCTGGACGTCGAGATCGTTCAGCCGCCCGAGGACGGCGCAGAGATGCTGGTCGGTTCCGGCAAGGCGCAGTTCGGCGTGTCGTTCCAGGATTATCTGCCCCCCGCATTAGCCGGCGCAGACGCGATCCCGATCACGGCTGTCGCGGCGCTCGTCCAGCACAACACCTCCGGCATCATTTCGCTGAAAGGAAAGGGCATCGACAGCCCCAAGGGTCTGGAAGGTAAGAAGTACGCGACATGGGATCTGCCGATCGAAAAGGCGACCTTGAAGAAGGTAGTCGAGGATGACGGCGGCGATTTCAGCAAGGTCGAGCTGATCCCCTCTACCGTGACCGACGAGGTGTCCGCGCTGCAGTCGGGTACCGTTGACGCGATCTGGGTCTATTACGGCTGGGCAGGTATTGCGACGGAACAGGCAAAACTCGAAACCGATTTCTTCGCGTTCAAGGACGTCGATCCGGTATTTGATTATTATTCTCCCGTCGTCGTCGGCAACAACACCTGGATCGAGGAGCATCCCGACGAGACAAAGGCGTTCCTCTCCGCGTTGAAGAAGGGCTATGAATACGCGATCGACGATCCCGACGGCGCGGCGGATATTCTGCTGAAAAACGCGCCCGAGCTGAACGCCGAGCAGGTCAAGGCGAGCCAGAAGTATCTGTCGAAGGAATATATATCCGACGCAAAGCGTTGGGGTTTTATTGACGCCGCGCGCTGGAGCGCTTTCTTCAAATGGATCAACGATAACAAGTTGTCTGAAGCCGAGGTTCCCGAGAACGGCGGCTTTACCAACGAATATCTTCCCGAGTAATGGCGGAACTGGAAGTCAGAAATGTCACGTTCAGCTATGACGGCGTGAACAAGATCCTGAATAACGTAAATCTCAAGCTGAACGACGGTGAGCTGGTCTGTCTGCTCGGCGTGAGCGGCGGCGGTAAAACGACGCTGTTCAACATCATCGCGGGGCTCTTGGAGCCGCAGCAGGGACAAGTGCTCTTAAACGGTGAGGATATCACGGGACAGAGCGGCAAGGTCAGCTATATGCTCCAAAAGGATATGCTCCTGCCGTACCGCACGGTCGAGGATAATGTGGCGCTGCCGCTGATCATCAAAGGCATGAAGAAGAAAGAGGCGCGGCAGAAGGTCGGCGGCTACTTTGAAGAGTTCGGCATCGAGGGAACGCAAAAGCGCTATCCCGTCGAGCTGTCCGGCGGTATGAAGCAGCGTGCCGCGCTGCTCAGGACGTATCTGTTCTCGGCGCAGGTTGCCTTGCTGGATGAGCCGTTCAGCGCACTCGACACCCTCACCAAAAGCGAGATGCACCGTTGGTATCTGGACGTGATGGACAGGATCAGGCTCTCGACGCTGTTCATCACTCACGATGTGGACGAGGCGATCCTCTTGTCCGATCGCATCTACCTGTTGGACGGCGGCGGCGGTCTCACCGATGAGATCGTCATCACGGAGGCGAAACCGCGCCGCAAGGAGTTTGTCCTGTCGGAGGAATTCTTACAGTACAAGCGCGATATCATCGCGAAGATCTATGCGGGAAAAACGGACGCTTGAACGATTCTTTCACCAATCGTAAACACTCAATCGTCATTGCGAACCTCCGTCAGGAGGTGTGGCAATTTCCACCGAAAAACCACGGAAAGAAGGTCATGGGATGAACCGATGCTTTATCTTCGGCGCGCTGAAAGTGAGCTGTTTGCCGATCAAGCCTGAGTCCGGC
>ONUI01000160.1 GCA_900320995.1 uncultured Eubacteriales bacterium | reverse complement strand
GATCAGCGCAGAGCAACGAGGCGTGACAAGAAGCGCCGACTGAGGCGCAAAAAGGAAAGAGGCGCTTCTTATGAAGCGCCTCGCTTTCATTGATCCAAGATCCGTAGATCAGCCGTTATTGTCCTGATTCGCTTCGGGAGCTTCGGGCTGCGGATTCTGCTGCATATTCTGCTGAGGATACTGCTGATCATAACGCTGCTGCTCGTACTGCTGTCCGTACTGCTCATACTGCTGCTGCGCGAGCTGCTGCTGTTGTTGCTGTTGCTGCTGCTCGTACTGCTGCTGCGCATACTGTTGCTGGGCATAAGCGGCTCTTTCTGCCTCTTTCGCGGCACGGCGGGCAGCCGCCTCTTCTTCTCTTCTCTGCGCCTCAGGCGTTCAGCTTGTCGTTGATATCCATGGTGTTCTTGACGAGCAGGACAAGCATCATCAGGAACTCATAGATGATACGGTTAATGATCGGGCCGAAGATCATGAGCAAAAGACCGATCCAACCGTTCCATCTCACATGACTGCGGCCGTAAATGCCGCTGTAGGAGCTGAAGTTGAACAGCAATACGAAGCCGACGATCACGCAAGCAAACGTCTCGAAGATATACAGGAACTTGAGGATCTTCTCAAGCCACAGCGATTTGAAGTTGAACAGATCATGCAGATACTGAAAGAATTTATTCAGCTTCGGACGCTTATTCTCGGGAACAATCATTATCCATGCGACGATGGTGGCGGCAAGCGCCAGGATCGCTCCGATAATGGTAAAAACAGTGGATGCAGATGACATAATATTACCTCCAAAAATTCATCTCTCAAAAGGTTTATTGCAACCGACCGCAAAGCAGCCGGATCACGTACGAAAAAAAACATCGATAAATCGTTAGTTCGGCGAACACACCGCGGAAATCATAACAGGGTATTCGCCCATTCCTGCTCCTTGAAGCCGACCAGAACAGTTTTGTCGGACACAAGGATCGGACGCTTGACAAGCATACCGTCGGTGCTGAGCAGACGGAGCTTTTCCTCTACGGTCATCGCGGGGAGCTTATCCTTGAGCGACATGCTCTTGTAGAGCTGACCCGAGGTATTGAAAAAGCGCTTGATGTCAAGACCGCTCTTTTCATACCATGTTTTCAGCTCATCGTAAGAAGGATTCTCCTCCTTGATATCACGAAAGGTATACCCTATCCCCTTTTCATCCAGCCATTTTTGCGCCTTCTTGCAGGTAGTGCAGCGCGGATAACAAACAAATAACATCCTATCACCTATTCCTTATCGTTAATCAGCCTATTTTCGGAAACGAGACCTGTGAATAGACCACGCAGGTCATGACCGCGAACGCGGCGGTAAGGGCATATACCGAATACCGGAATATCTTTTGCGGCTGTGAGTCGCCGGACAGCCTTCGCAGCATCAGCCCCAGTCCCATCGCGAACATCGGGATCAGCGGGACGCAGAAGCGGATGTTCATCGAACAGGTGAACGGGAATTGGAAAGCGTACAGATAATAGGAACCCAGCATCGTCAACGCGAAAACCGCGAAGAATACCCGGTGGAAGCCATCGAGACCGCTCTTTTTGCTGAGCATCATCGCAAAGAAGGATACAAAGCATACGAGCGCAAGGATCACGCCGATCCAGAACAGGATCGGTCCGGTTTTGGCGATCTGCGGGAAGTGGATATCCGAGATCGCGTTCTGACCCTCGCCGAAGAGCGAGGTTTTCATCAGAGCGACAGTCGGATTGTACTCATTATACGGCGCTCCGAAGTTCGGATCGGTAAAAGCGTCATAGACAAAGCTGAGCTGACCGTTACCGAAATCGAAGAGACGTTTGGTCACGGACATATTACCGCAATACTGGGGATCGTTCACGTTAAGAAACGGGACATAGGTGAGCGGCATTTTGAACGCGATCAGGTCGCGTACCTGCCACCAGAGTCCGAGCGGAACGCTGATGACCCCGAAGACAGCGAACTGTCCGATGAATTTAAGCCAGCTCTTGATATTCTTAACGAATACATAGAGGAAAAGGATCGCGATCGCGGGTGCGACCATCCAGCAGGAGAGCTTGGTCATCATACCGAGTCCGACGCACAGCGCTACGGGGATGATACGGCGCAGGGTGGGCTGCTGATACCAGCGCAGCGCCGCGTAGATCGAAAGCATCATGAACAGGGTGCAGAGGATATCGTTATTGAAGAAGCCGCCCATCAGCACAAAGGTGGGATGGAAGCAGACGATCGCCATCGCGATGACGAGAGGCAGGCCTCTGAGCTTCACATAACGAAAGATACGGTAGCTGACACCCATGATCAGCGAGGAATACAGCAGAGGAAGGATCTGAAGCGCCTCACACGCCTTGGTGTATTCCATGCCGACGGACGTCAGTATCCTGAGTAGGATAGCCATCAGCCAATGATGGAAGGGCGGATGGTAATACTGCCAGATCTTGATCTGGTTGGCGTCCGGGAGCGTAAGCCCGTTTTTATACCAATGCTCGATATAATTGGCATGACCCCATGTCCAGTTGAAATAGCCGACGTCATGCTGTCTGTCGCGGTAGCCGGTGTACAGGTCATACATGAACCGCAGCATGATACCCGCCATGACCAGCAGAATGATAAAATTGCGGTCGCTGAGCGTATCGGTCATCCACATCAACGCGCAGAAGATCGCGAGTAAAAACAGCGAGAGCCATAACAGCAGCGCGGGGCTGTTGTCAAAGTTACGCATCAAAAACAGACCGCCCGCGGTAAACACCATCGCCGTCACAAACACGATCAGCGATTCCTTGCCGCTGCGGCAGAGCTTACCGATGATCAGCAGCAATCCGTAGATGATCGCGCATACGACGCCTGCGTACACATAGGAAAAGGTCGTCAGATTCTCCTTCGCGCAGAAGCCGAAGAAGAACAGCAGGATACACATAGCCGTGATGGACAGAAACGGATGCCCGGCAAGCTGATGAAAGATCCGCTCTAAAGATTTTTTCGTTTCACTTTTCATAAGAATTCCTTTTTCACACAGAACTGACCGGCTGTGTTGCCGGTCAGCTTTTCTGAAGATTATTTGTTTTCGCTGCCCTCTTCGTGATACTCCTTCTCGGTGTTGACGTTCCAGATCGCGGACTTGTCGGTAGAACCGGACAGGATCGCGTTGACCGTCTCAAAGGAAGTACACATACTGTGGTCGATGTTGTTATAACGGTGCTGACCGTTTCTGCCGACACAGAAGAGGTTCGGGATGGTGTCGAGATACTCTCGAAGGTCATCCATGTTCTCGTAGGTATCGAAGTAAGCGGGATACGCCTTCTTGACACGCTCAACATGGAAGTCGATAACGTCGGATTCGCTGTCGATCAGACCCATCTTGACCATTTCCTTGATGCCCATATGACCGAATTCGTCATCGGACATGCTCCACATCCAGTCGCCCTCGTTACAGAAGTATTCCAGACCCATCCAGACGGTGTCCTTGATCTTCTCGACCATGTACGGCGACCAGTTGTTATAGATCTGGAAACGTCCCATATGGACGCTCTTGTCGTGGACATAGACCCAGTTATCGGGCACGATATCGCCCATCGTCTTGGTCTTGGTCTCGTTTTTGAGATTGAGGTGCGGGATCAGCACGCCGACAGTCATGTAGTCGCGGTACGGCAGACCCGTCGCGATCGCGGCGATGTCCTTGGGTACGTCGTTCATGCCCTCGACCAGATCCTTGACCGGCATGGAGGAGATGACATAATCGCCGTCGATCTCGATCTCTTTGCCGTCCTTGACGTAGACAAGACCCTTGAGGGTGTTATCATCGTTCTTGATGATCTTGGTGACCTTGGCGTTCTTGATGATGGTGCCGCCCATCTTCTCAAAATCAGCGGCGGTGATTTCCCACAGCTCGCCGGGACCGAGCTTCGGATATGCGAATTCCTCGATCAGCGAGGTCTCGACCTTGCGGTTCTTCTTGTTGAACGCCTTGCCGAAGATATCCTTGAGCACCGCACGGATGGACAGACCCTTGACGCGCTGAGCGCCCCACTCGGGACTGATCTCGGAGGGATGTCTGCCCCAGAGGTTCTCGGTGTAGTTCTCAAAGAACATGGAATACAGCTTCTTGCCGAAGCGGTTGATGTAAAAGTCCTCGAGGGATTTTTCCTCACGCTTATGGAACACGGTCTTGAGGTAGGAGAAGCCGACCACCATCGTGGTGCCCAGACCCATGTTCTTGATGGTGTCGAATTTCAGCGACACGGGATAGTCGAAGAATTTAGAGTTAAAGAAGATCCTCGACAGACGATTTCTGCGGAGCATGACGCGATCTTCCTTTTCGGGATCGGGGCCGCCCTCCTTGACGGTAGAAGTTCTGCCCAGCTCACGATCGTCGAACGGCATCGCGCCCTGGGTGGGGAGCATCTTCTCCCACCAGTCATTGACCTCGGGCACCTTAGAGAAGAAGCGGTGGCCGCCCATATCCATGCGGTTGCCCTTATAGTTGACGGTACGCGAGATACCGCCGAACACATCGCTCTCCTCGAGCACGGTGACCTCGTAATCCTTGCTTCTGTCAAGTAATTCATAAGCGGCGGTCAGTCCCGCGGGACCCGCGCCGATGATCA
>ONUI01000158.1 GCA_900320995.1 uncultured Eubacteriales bacterium | reverse complement strand
TGCACAGATCCTTGAAGAATGCCTCACATTCTTCTACGGTTTCAAGGGTCAATATCGCTTTAAACAAATCATTCGTAAACTCAGCATTGGGTTTTGCAGACATAGTCATACTCCTTTTTGACCGATGTGACAATTTCTTGCTTTACTATTTTACCACACGAAAACACAAATGTAAATAGAAATAATAATGAATTGCACAAATATTTATACACAGTTTAAAGTGTGATTTTTGCCTCCCTTTCCTAAGGTGAGATTCTGTCCAAATCTGTGATTTGGGTCACAGAATCCATACACAGGAGAGGTGGTTCCGCAGGAACCGGAGGGTTATTCGGTTGAGATTGCCACAATCCTGACGGATTTCGCAATGACTTTTTTTATTGAGATCGCGTAGATTGACCGTAATCATCCTTCACAATAACAATTGATAGAATAAACGCTCCTGCGGGTGCAGGAGCGCTGTGTTATTTGATGGTATAGCCCTTTGAAGCAAGATACTTGCTGATCTGTTCATCGTCGTAATACTCGAGGTCGTCGGCGCCGGCGAGATATTCGTTATGATGCTTTAGTTCATGCACCAACACTCTTCTGAGGATCTTTCGGTATTCATCGAGTGTTTTATTGATATAAGCGCGGATGATACTGCCGTAATAGATCTTGATGGACTTGCCCAGATTATCGCGAACATATACGCCGAGTATGTAAAGATCGTTGTTCTGCGCGTACCAGTGGTAGCGAACGCCGTCCTCCAGCACGATACCGCCGTTGAGCTCACGGTACAGCTCCTGCGGAAGGGTCTCGGCGATCTCATCAAGGAGCGCGCCGCATTCTTCATACGTCATAGGATCAGTCCAGGAAGTCCTTGAGCTTTTTGGAGCGCGACGGATGACGGAGCTTTCTGAGCGCCTTTGCCTCGATCTGACGGATACGCTCACGGGTGACGTTGAACTCCTTGCCGACCTCTTCGAGGGTACGGCTTCTGCCGTCCTCCAGACCGAAGCGCAGTCTCAACACCTTTTCCTCACGGGGGGTCAGGGTGTCGAGCACCTCCATGAGCTGTTCACGCAGCATGGTATGGGATGCGGCGTCGGCAGGCGCGGGGGCGTCGTCATCGGGGATGAAATCGCCCAGATGGCTGTCCTCCTCCTCACCGATCGGGGTTTCGAGAGAAACAGGCTCCTGTGCCACGCGCATGATCTCGCGCACCTTATCGACAGGCATATTCAGCTCTTCGGCGATCTCGTCGGCGGAGGGCTCTCTGCCGTTTTGATGGAGCAGCTGGGAAGAAACCTTTTTGACCTTATTGATGGTCTCGACCATATGGACAGGGATTCGGATGGTACGCGCCTGATCCGCGATAGCGCGGGTGATCGCCTGACGGATCCACCATGTCGCGTAGGTAGAGAACTTGAAGCCCTTGGTATAATCGAACTTTTCGACCGCCTTGATCAGACCGAGGTTACCCTCCTGGATCAGATCGAGGAAGTGCATACCGCGTCCGAGATAACGCTTCGCGATACTGACGACCAGTCGCAGGTTCGCCTCCGACAGGCGCTTTTTCGCGTTGACGTCGCCCTCGGAGATCTTGATCGCGAGCTCGACCTCCTCCTCGGGAGTGAGCAGCGGTACGCGGCCGATCTCTTTGAGATAGACCTTGACCGGGTCATCGATCGAGATATTATCCGCCGCTTCAACGGTAGACGATTCGGCAGCCGTATCGTCATCCTTGACGTTGCCGCTGATATTGAGGTTGTCGATATTCAGATCCTCTTCGAGGTCGGTCTCGACGATCTCGATACCGGCTGATTCCAGAGAATCATAGAGTTTTTCAAGCTGTTCGGGGTCGATATCCATCTCGCCGATCGCGTCGAGGATATCTTTGTTGGTAATATTTCCCTTGGTCTTGGCAAGATCGGTCAATTCCTTTAAAAGGCTCTTCTTATCTGCTGCTGCGGACATCGGGTATCATCCTTTCTATTATAAACGTTGCGGGGAGCCAGCGCTCCGTGATCCATAGACCGAAGTACGGTCACTCGTGTTTATCTTTCAGACGAGAAAACAGATTCGTGAACTCGTCTTGTGTACTGTTGCGGATATCACTCTCGGTCGGCTTTGCCTTTTCATCGAGAATGATATCGATATATTCATCAAGCGCCTGCTGAGTGCGCGGCAGATCAGCGCCGGAATTCACGATGCGCACGATCTTAGCCTGCTCGTCGGCGGTGAAATCCATCGACAGCGCCGTCATAGGGTCTTGTTGCTTTATAATTCTCACAGAGAAATATTCAAACAGATTTCGGTTGAAATCCGTGGTAAAATCCTCGGGTCGGAGTTTTTCATGGATATAAACCAGCTTATCGGGATTATTGACCAAAAACGCGATCAGATTCTCCTCCGCGGATACGGCACGCAGGTTGGACGCGTGCTGCGGATTGATCCTGTCATCCCGCGCCGAGATATCCTTTTGCAGCTGAGAGAATTCATTTTTGCGGCGATAGCGCTCTTTGCGGCGCATCCCCTGTTTCACCTGCTCGAGGATCGAGGCTTTGGAAACATCGGTCTCATCGCTCAGCCGCGAGGCGTAGATATCGCGTTCCATTGGGTTATCCAGCTCACAAAGCAGCTTGACGCCCTCATTGAGATAATTCAGCTTGTCCTGCGGATTGTTCAGATCATAGCGGGATTTGAGCTTTTGCATCCGATATTCCATGTCGTTGCCGCTGTTATCCAGCACATTCTGGAACGCGGCATGACCCTTGTCGCCGTGGCGACAGATGAATTCATCGGGATCCTTGCCGTCGGGGATCGAGATCACCTTGACCACCAATCCGGCGCGGCGCAGGATATCGATCGCTCTGGCGGTCGCCTTCTGACCGGCTTCATCGGCGTCATAGCAGATGATGACCTCTTTGCAGTAGCGCTTCATCAGCGCCGCCTGATCGGCGGTCAGCGCCGTACCCAGTGTAGCGACGGCATTGGTAAAGCCCGCCTGATTCAGCGAGATGACGTCCATGTAGCCCTCGCAGAGGATCAACGCGTCATTCTTGCTGTTCTTCGCGTTGTTCAGTGAAAAGAGATTGTAGCTCTTGTTGAACACCAAGGTATCGGAGGTGTTCAGGTACTTCGGCTTTTGATCGGTCATGATACGTCCGCCGAACGCGATCACGTTGCCGCGAACGTCGATGATCGGGAACATGACGCGGTTATAAAAGCGGTCGAGCACCGAATTACCGGAGCGGGATTTGAACACCAGGTTCGCCGCGATCATCTCATTCTCGGTGAATCCGCGCGATCGCAGATGATTGCCTAAGGCAAACCGTTCATCGGGCGCGAAGCCTAATCCGAAATGTCGGATCGTGCTGTCAGCCAATCCGCGATTTCGCAGATACGCGAGTCCCTCGGCGCCCTCTTTCGACGTCAGCTTTGCGTAAAAGAAACGCGCCGCCTCACGGTTCGCTTCATAAATGCGGGTGCGCAGCTTGCTGACCGAGTCGTCATAATCATCCTCGGGCATCGACATACCCGCGCGTTCGGCGAGGAACTTGACCGCCTCCATATAATCGAGGTTTTCGATCTTCATCACAAAGGTGATGATATCTCCCCCTACGCCGCATCCGAAGCAGTAAAAAGAACCGTTTTCCGTATAGATGTTGAAGGAAGGTGTTTTTTCGCCGTGGAACGGGCATAAACCGACCAGATTCCTGCCGCGGCGCTTGAGCTGCATATAAGAAGCCGCCAGCTCGCCGAGGTCGTTGCGATATTTGATTTCACTGATAAAGTCATCCGATAAACGCGGCATAAGCTCTCACTTTCACTAGTCTCAGTATACAGCATCATGCAATGATACTCGGGAGGAGCGCAGTGGCGCTTAGCCAATCACAGACTCCGTCTGTTCTTGGAGCGCTGTTGTATGGGAGTTGTAAACCAAATCAAAGATTTGGACAACTCCTCAAAGTCCTCCCCTACAAGAGATCTATCATTATTCACATTATCTATATATCTGTTTGAAAAATTGGTTACTCACGTGAATATTCACGCTCGAACATCGATACAATCCCTCAGTCGCTCACGCGACAGCTCCCTTTCTCAAAGGGAGCCAATAACGTCACATCTATTAATTACGACCTTTCCCGAGGATTCTTCACTCAGCGCCTTGTTAAAAGCGACAAGATCATCTTCGGGCAGATGGAAACGGACAGTGACCTCGTCGGTGAAATCCGAATCGTCGATACTGCCGCCGAATCCGGCGACAAGAGAAGGGAGCTTTCCGTACAAGGTATAGGAACAGCGCACCTCACACACGGAGCACAGCTCCATCTCGCGCTCCTGCGCCGCGTCGATCGCGAGCTTAGCCGCCGCGGAATAAGCGCGCACCAAGCCGCCGGCGCCGAGCAGTACGCCGCCGAAATAGCGGGTCACGACAATGACGCAGTCGGTGATATCACGCTTACGGATCGCGTCGAGCACGGGGATACCCGCGGTGCCCTGCGGCTCATTATCATCGCTGTAACGCGACACACCCTCATCCTTGATGACATAGGCATAGACATTATGACGCGCGTCCCAATGTTTGGTTTTGATCTCATTGATAAAAGCGATCGCCTCATCCTGTGTCGTGACAGGCTTGCAGTAGCCGATAAAACGGGAACGCTTTTCGACCAGTTCATCACAGGCGAACTCTTTGACGGTTTTATAAGTATTCATAAGATTCAGTCTTCCAATAACAGAAAGGGTAGAATAATCCGGAAAATGCGAGGTGCTGAATTGTTTCCACCTCATCCACCGCAAGCGGTCCCCCTTCCCCTCAAGGGGAAGGCAATAACTAAGTAAGGCGGTACTGATGTACCGCCTTCAACTCGTTTTCATTATTTCTCCATACCGAAGCGCTTCTTGAAACGGTCAAC
>ONUI01000181.1 GCA_900320995.1 uncultured Eubacteriales bacterium | reverse complement strand
TCGTGGAGCCGATGTCGATGCCCAGCAGCAGATTGCCCTCTGTTCTGTTTTTCGGATCGTTTATCTTCATGTTGTCCTCTTATCAAACGACATATACGTCAGTCGGCGAAAACGCCTGTCAATCCATGTCGAAATTTGCATATTAATAGAAATACCCACACTATTTTACCATCTTTTGGCGTAAATGCAAGATTTGCGGGACATTTCGCTGTAGTAAAAATACGGTCAATCGGGAAAAAATATGTGTAAAATACCTATTCGCCTTGCTATTTGTCCGATAATGGTTTATGATAAAGATACTATCGTTAGGAGGAAATGATCATGAAACGATTAATAGCATTATTGCTTGCCGGTGTGTTGGCGGCGAGTGCGCTGAGCGCATGCTCTTTTTTGCCCAAAAAAGCAAAACCGACGAGTCCGACAGAGGCATCTTCGACTGCCGATACATCCCCGACTAAGTCTGAAAAAGGCGGTGACGAGGAAGTAGATCCCGATGTAGCGTCTTCTGCCGCGAGGAATGAAGAGATGAAGAACAAAACCTCCTCAGCCGCGCTTTCGGATTATATCAAGGATGCGAAAGAATCGGTCATCATCCTGCCCGGCGGCGGTGAAAAGCGCTGCGCGATCCCGGAGATTCTGTTGGACAGCAGTGACGCCAAGGCGGCGAACGCTGAGATCATGGAGAAATACGGCGATTATTTTAACGATCCCGAAGGACACAACTATGTGATCGAGCTGTATTATGAGGCGTATTTGTATGACAAGTTCCTCAGCGTCTACGTAAAGGATTATGTCGACGGCGGCAACACCTCCGGTCTTTGCTATTGCTTTGATATCACCGACGGCAGCGAGCTGAGCGCCGAAAAGCTCTGCTCTATGACCGAACATGACTACAATACCGTGATCGATACGCTGAAAACCAACCTGACCTCTTATTATGACGGCAAGTACAGCAAGATGCCGGGTAATGACGAAGAGAGATCCAAGACGCTTGCGGACAGCAATATCAAGGCATCTAAGATGTTTCTCAACGATTCCCATGAGCTGACCGCGATGGTGCAGATCTACGCCGCGGTAGGCGGCGGCCGCTGGGTCGAAACGATCCCTGCAGAATAATACTCGATAAAGGCTCCCTTTGGTAAAGGGAGCTGCTGAGCAAGGCGAAGCTGAGGGATTGCATAATTGTTTGAGCGTCAGCGAGATACATTAATAAGATAACGAAACGCCCTGCGGTTTTGAGCCGCAGGGCGTTGCTGATTATTTGGACAGTAATTGAGAGGCAAGCAAACGCTCAGCCCGCGGCAATCTCCGCAAGATTATCTGTTGCCGGAATCGTCATCATCTTCATTGTCCTGATCGGCGTCGATGATGTCGGCGATGATCTCGCGCTCGTCCATGTGGTACTTCACGCCGCGGATTTCCTGATAATCCTCGTGACCCTTACCGGCGAGAACGATGATATCGCCCGCCTCGGCGTTCTCGATGCAGTAGCGGATCGCGTCGATACGGTTGGGGATGACGACGTATTTGCCGCCGACCTTGTCGAGACCGACCTTGATATCCGCGATGATGTCATTCACATCCTCAAAGCGGCTGTTGTCCTCGGTGACGACGGAGAGATCGCTCATTCTGCCGCTGACCTCGCCCATCTCAAAGCGGCGGCTCTTCGGACGGTTACCGCCCGCGCCGAACATCGTGATCAGGCGGTGAGGCTTGTATTCGCGCAGGGTAGAGAGCACATTCTCCATCGATACCGCGTTGTGCGCGTAGTCGATGAGCATGGTGTAGTTGCCGGGTACCGGCACGACCTCGACTCTGCCCTTGACCTTGACGTTCTTCAAACCGTCGAGGATGTCCTGCTTGTCGATGTCAAAATGACGGCATACCGCGATCGCGGCGAGTGCGTTGTAGACGGAGAAGCGTCCCGGGATCGCGACGTTCACGCTCAGCTCCTCGACGCCGGTGGTCTTGAAATGCACGCCGATGAAGCCGCGTTTCGCGACCAGCTCGTCACCGTGAGCGACAAGATCGGCGTTCTCACTGTAGCCGTAGGTCTCGATCTCACAGGTGTGACCCTCGGTCACGCCCTCGGCATTCTCATCATCGATATTGATGATACCGGTTTTGCAGCGCTTAAAGAGCAGGGCTTTGCATGCGAGGTATTCCGCCATATCCTTGTGCTCGCTGTCGCCGATATGATCGCTCGAAAAGTTGGTGAAGATGCCGTAATCAAAGAGGATCCCGTCGGTGCGGTGCCATTTCAATCCGAGTGACGACGCCTCGACGACCATTGCCTTGCAGCCCTCGCTGACCATGCGGCGCATCGCCTGCTGGATCTCATAGCTCTCGGGCGTAGTGTTGTTGGTCTTGTAGATACGGTTATCGATCAGGATGCCTAAGGTGCCGATGGTGCCGGTCTTGATGCCCGCGTTCTCTAAGATGGAGCGGATCATGGCGACCGTGGTGGTCTTGCCCTTGGTTCCCGTGACGGCGATGGTGGTCAGCTCCTCGGCGGGTCTGCCGAAGAATTCCACGCTCATCAGCGCCAGTGTGGCGCGCGCGTCCTTGACGCGGACGACGGTGACGCCGTCATACGCGATGCCCTCATCCTCGACGACCAGCGCCTTTGCGCCGCGCTCTACCGCGTCGGGGATGAACTTGTGACCGTCGACGTTATAGCCCTTGAGCGCGACAAAGACGCAGCCATTGACGACCTTGCGGCTGTCATAGATCACATCCTTGATGTTGACGTCAAGCGAGCCCGCGTCTACGGTGTATTCACAGTTTTTCAGTAATTCGATCAGTTTCATCGGGAACCTCCATGATATAACGAACGGGATCCGTTTTTGCGCAAAACAGCACTCCCGTTGTGTAAATGCAGTATCAGACCTTATATATTATACATAGAAACCGGGTCGAATGTCAATGTGTCTTTTCGGTCACAAAATGTTGATTTAGTCAAAATAGACGAAAAAAAATGAAAACTTCGGCACCAGACCGATTTAATTCTCACTTGGAAAAATAAACCCCTTTCCGGACAACACCCTACCATGCTTTAAAGTGTTCATATTGACAGGTTGCACAAAAGCGAAGCGGTGATAATTAACAAAAATCAAGAACACCATTTATGCAAAACAAACAACAATCGTTTTTTCAATAGCCAAAATCAACAAAAATCAAATCCCAAATTAATGTTTTAGATAAAAAGTACAAAAGGAGTTGAAATCACTGTGGCAACTATGGTAAAATTGATACAGTGATTAGGTGTGCCGGTCCGGATTCTCGGTGCAACTATCCAAAAAATATTTTTGGAAAGAAGGAAAACAAACATGAAAAAAATCATTGCTCTGTTGCTGGCAGTTATGATGCTGGCATCCGTACTCGCTGCCTGCGGCGGCAACAACAACACCGGCAACTCCGGCGGCGCTGAAAAAGGCGACGTATTCCAGGGCGAGAAAGACGTCACTCTGTTGGTATGGGCTCCCGAGGCTGCTGTTGAGCTGACTCAGCAGTTATGCGAAGAGTTCAAGAAAGAACACGCCGACAAGAACATCACCATCGATGTTAAGCCTCAGGAAGAGGGCGACGTAGCTGCTCAGATCCTGAACGACCCGTCTGTTGCGGGCGACGTATTCAGCT
>ONUI01000216.1 GCA_900320995.1 uncultured Eubacteriales bacterium | reverse complement strand
GTACATTTTGAGCTTTCTCGGATAGGTCAGGCGGCGCTTTTTGTGCTTTTCACGCGGCCACGGATTGCAGAAGTTGATGTACATCACCGCGATGTGATCGTCAGCGGAAAACGCCTTGTCGATCTGTTCGACGTTACAGCGCACCAGCGCGATATTGTCGGGCGATCTGTCGTTTTCGGCAAAGATCCGCTCCACGTTGCGCCTGCCTACGCCCAGCATATCGCTCTTGATATCCAGGGCGATGAAGTTTTTGTCGGGATCACGTATCGCTTTTTCGGCGGAAAAGGTGCATTTGCCGCAGCCGATCTCCAGCTCGATCGGTTTGTCGTTGCCGAAGAATTCCTTCCAGCGGCCGCGGTACTGCTCGGGCTCGTTGATATAGTAGCGACATTCGGCGAGCTCCGGCTCCGCCCATTTCTTCTTTCTGATTCTCATAACCCTGTACTGTTCCTGCCTGTCTTGATGACGGTTTATGGGAAAACGGTTTTAGTTTTACGTACACACGCCGAATGTGACGGACGGTGCGCTTTCGGAAAAACCCCACAAATCCCATACTATCACATGATATAGTTATATATACTACAACATTATAACAAACGCTTGTGGTTTTTGCAATTGTTTTTTACATATATATGGCAGAAATTTTATCTTTTCCGCTCAAAATTTACAAATTGTTAAAACTGTAAAGAGGATTTTCGATCCCGCGGACAAAAAATAAAAGCGTATTCACAAAGAATACGCTCCTGCTTGTCGAAAATGTATTGAATAATAAACGAGCAGCCAACTTCCAAGGCTCCCTTTGGTAAAGGTGCCCCCGTTGGGGGAATGTCTGCAAAGCAGACAAGGGGGGAGCTGCTTCCGGCGAGGAGGCTGTCCCCGAATGGGGGCTGAGGGATTGCATTAATTGACCGACCGAAGGGAGAAACCCTTATTTTACCTCTGTTCTAATCACCAACGTAAATGAATGTGACTCGCTTCGCTCAAACAATCGATACAATTCATCCGTCAGCTTGAGCTGACACCTTCCTTTCCCAAAGGAAGGCTTTTAAGGTTTTTTCTACAGCCTGATGCGTATTCACAAAGAATACGCTCATAAAATGTCGTTGTATGGAATGGCTATACCGCCCGATAGGGGCAGGGATTGGCTTCGCTGATCAGGAATTCGACTGTGGGGAACTCCGCGGCGAGCAGGTCTTTCAGCGGCGCGATCACCACATCCTCGGTCGAAAAATGCCCCGCGTCAAACGCGGCGATACGGTGCTGTTTTGCGTAGAGGTATTGGTGGTGCTTCAATTCACCTGTCACAAAGGCGTCAAAGCCGTATTTCGCGGCAAGCTCCACGCCCTCACCGCCGCCTCCGGAGGATACCGCCACGCGGGTGACCTCGCCCTCGGTGAACCGTACCGACGGCGCGTGCAGTTTGTCTTTGAGAAACGCGGCGTATGCCTCGGCGGAGCAAGGCTCAGCCGGCTCTCCGACCAGCAGATAATCCTCGGGATAAAGAGTGGTGTTTTGCAGTCCCAATGCCGCTCCCAAAGAGGTGTTCACCCCCTGCTCGGCACGGTCGAGATTCGTGTGCAGACACAGCGCCGCGACGTCGTATTTCGCGAGCAGATATTCCGCGTGATCGGGATCGAGAGTGTGTAGGGGTGAGAAGATGACGGGGTGGTGGCTGATGATCAGCTGTGCGCCCTTTTGGTGCGCTCCCCTGACGACTTCGGGTGTGATGTCCAGCGCCAGCAGAACGCGGTCGATCTCCTGATCGGGTGAGCCGACCAACAGTCCGACGTTATCCCATTCCGCCGCCGATTCAAACGGCGCGATTTGTTGCGCGAACGCGATGATGTTACTCAGCTTCATAAAGCGCCTCCTCTAATTGTTGTACGACAGGCAAAAGCGACTTGTCGCCCTTACTTTTGTTGCGCAGATTTTGCAGACTGCGGCTGAGAAATCCGCGGCTGTTTTCGTCACGCGGATCGAGCTTTCCGACGATGGCGGTGTAAAGATCGCAGTCGGTTTTATCGCCCGTGAACCGCGTTGACAGGACGGTATAAGCCTTTCCGTCGTCGCGGACAGCCGCCTGCCGGTCGATGGCAAAGCCGTTTTCATACAGCCATCGGATCAGGTCGTCGTGATGGGTCATCGGCTGGAGCACAAGGTGCTTTGCCTCATCTTTTACCCACGGCGCGGCTGCGAGGATGTCGCGGATCAGCTCGCCGCCCATACCGGCGATCACAACGTCGTCGACCTCGTCGGGCGCAAGCTCTTTGAGCCCGTCCGAAAGACGCGTCTTTATCATCTTGCTTAAACCGAACTTTGCAATATTCTCTTCAGCCGATCGCAGGGGAAGAGGGTTGATATCGCAGGCGATCGCTGAGGGGATCTTTCCGCTTTGGCACAGCGCGATCGGCAGATAGCCGTGATCTGTCCCGATATCTGCAAGGCGGCTGCCTTCGCGCACGAAATCGGCGCAAAGCGACAGCCGCCCATGAGGTTTGAGTATTGACATTACGCGCCGACAGCCTTGTTCAGCGCGTCGACGAGCTTATCGGCGTCAGTGCATGCCCATCTGTAAAAACAGCGGAGCGGTAGACGGATACTTATCCAGCACATCGCCGATGATAGCGTCTTTTGTGATCATAATATTACCTCCATAAAATAGTCATTGCGAGGCACCTTTGTGCCGTGGAATCACAATTTATTATAGTTTTTGATTTGACACACCGATTATAACACACCGATCTCAAAAAAACAATACTGCATTTGTCGGCATATTGAAAAACAGCGTTCCCTTTACAGGAACGCTGTAAGCAATTTTACTTTATTCATCAGCATTTGCCGCTTCTTCGGCCTCTTTGCGCTTTGCAAAACATTCGCTGCAATAGTAATCCTTGCCCTCCATCGGCTTAAATGGGATCTTTGCTTCGCCGCCACAGTCTGCACACACGGTAGTGTGCATCTCACGATTAGCCCTGATTGCATTCTTACGAGCGATACGGCAGTCCTTGCAGCGTTGGGGTTCGTTGACGAAACCTTTCTCTGCGTAGAACTCCTGCTCGCCGGCTGTGAATACGAACTCGTTTCCACAGTCCTTGCAACGGAGAATCTTGTCTTCGTACATAGCGTGTACCTCACTTTTTGGTATATATTTTACCCCGCGGCGGAGTTGCACCGTCTGAATTCTATTCGGGGTGTATTACCTAGAAAGCTTTTGACGTATACGGGTCTGTGCATTGTCAACTGATTTTAGGGAAATGTTCAGCCGCTGTGCTATTTCTTTGTACGTATAGCCGGAAAGGTGCAAAATCGCTACTTTGTACTCGAGGTTTGAGAGGCTGCTTTTGAGGATGCGGTGCAGGCTGTCGATGTACTCCTTTGTCTCGACCAGCTCGGAAAGCGAGGTCTCGGTCGGGTCAAAGGCGGCTTGCGGATCATCCTCAAGCGAAATCATATTGCGGGATGGAACAGCGCGCTGTCGCAGGATCGAACGCATCATCGAGCGGTAGCGGTTTTCGACACAGGTCATCAGGTAGTTCTTGAAGCTCATACCCTTTTCACCGTCATAGGTGCGGCAGGCTGAGAGCAGAGCTACCATGCCTTCCTGTATCATATCGCTGTCGTCTAAGTCCGCTGCCATACCGCGGTATTTCTTTGCGGCTGTTGAGATCAGCCCCAAATACCTTGACGCGATCAGATCGAACGCATCATCGTTCCCCGACAAAAAATCACGCAGGAGTTCTTCGTCGGTCTGCCGCATATCACGGCACGCGGTAGGATCGTTCAGACATAGCACCTCACAATAGATTATCTTTATGTAAATTGTAATAAATAACCCGCCAAAAGTCAACAGGTTTTTCAAAAACAGTGGCGCCAAAGAATGACAAATTATTCACAATATGGGATATTTTGTGCACAATAAACAGTATTTTTCCATAATTTTGGTTTACAACCGTAAAGAAGTATGGTATAATGCAAATGATGGAAATCGAACAAAGATACGAGGAGCGATTTTTACTTAGAATCGGGCAATATGAAGGCAAAAGGAATGTTGCTGATTGTCAACGAATGAGAAAAAAGAAGGGTAGATTATGGTAGTAAAATGCAACAGCCTTGGTTTATTCGGAATGAATACCTATGCAATCGAGATAGAAGCGGATCTCTCACGCGGGATGGCGGCGTTCGATATCGTCGGACTGCCCGATACGGCGGTGAAGGAAAGTCGGGATCGTGTGCGTTCCGCGATGAAAAACTGCGGTTTTGAATTCCCGAATTCGCGCCTGATCCTCAACCTCGCGCCCGCGGATATCAAAAAGGAAGGACCGCTGTATGATCTGCCGATATTGATCACGGTGCTCAAGGCGACGCGTCAGATCAACGCCAATACCGATGACAGCGCGTTCATCGGCGAGCTGTCGCTTTCGGGTGAGCTGCGCGGCGTCAACGGCGTGCTGCCGATGGCGATCGCCGCGAGGGAACTGGGATTGAAGAAGCTCTATGTCCCCGCCGTCAACGCCAATGAGGGCGCGGTGGTGGACGGGTTGGAGGTCTATCCGGTGACGCATATCTTTGAGCTGATCGATCATCTCGCGGGGCGCAGACAGATCGAGCCCGCTGTTTTTCAAAACAGCGATCAGCTGCCCGACAGCACGCTTGATTTTTCGCAGGTGAAGGGTCAGACGGAGGCAAAACGCGCGTTGGAGATCGCCGCCGCGGGCGGACATAACGTCCTGCTGATCGGCTCGCCCGGCGCGGGCAAAAGTATGCTTGCCAAACGCATGGTGACAATCCTGCCCGAGATGACCTTTGAGGAGACCATCGAAACGACCAAGATTCATTCTATCGCGGGCACCCTGCCCAAGGGCTCGGGGCTGATTACGATGCGGCCGTTCCGCTCACCGCACCATACCATCACGAGGGTAGGTATGACGGGCGGCGGTACCACGCCCAAGCCCGGCGAGATCTCGCTTGCGCATAACGGTGTGCTGTTCCTCGATGAACTGCCCGAGTTTCAGCGCACGGCGCTGGAGGTGCTGCGCCAGCCGCTTGAGGACGGGGTCGTGTCGATCTCCCGCGCGCACGGCACCTATACTTATCCCTCTGAATTCATGCTGATCGCCGCGATGAATCCCTGTCCCTGCGGCTACTATAATCATCCGAAAAAGCATTGCTCGTGTTCGGACGCGGCGGTGCATAAATACCTCAACCGTGTGTCGGGACCTTTGCTCGATCGTATCGACATCCATATCGAGGTGCCGCCGGTGGAGTATGACGATCTGACCGCTAAGGGCGGTGAGGAACCATCCGCCGCTATCCGCAAACGCGTCAACGCAGCGCGCGCGATCCAGACGGAGCGTTTTCGACAGTCAAAAACCAAGTGCAACGCCCATATCGAGGCGGCGATGTTCGAGGATGTATGTCAGATCGACGACAAGGCGGATCGGATGCTCAAGGCGGCGTT
>ONUI01000156.1 GCA_900320995.1 uncultured Eubacteriales bacterium | reverse complement strand
TTTGCCGTCATGACCGACACCCATTCGGTCGGCGTGCTGGGCGAGGAGCGTGTGGTCGGCAGCACGATCGTTTTGCGCTCTGTTACCAGCGACGACTTCATGACCGCGGATTGGTCGCGCATCCCGTATGAGATCTTAGCGACCGCGTCGGCACGTATCACCGGCGAAGTCCCGGGCATCACCCGCATCGTTTATGACATCACCCCCAAGCCCCCGGCAACGGTAGAATGGCAATAATAATTCTTATTCAGAATAAAAACGAAATGATGAAGCCCTCGGCTGTGTGAGCAGTCGAGGGCTTTTAGTACTATCTGATAAAATGAGGCTATCTATATGATATTGATTATAAATACTTTTTGATCTCTTTTTGTAAGTTCGGCAGATCATCGTGTATGGTATCCCATACGATACGCATATTCACGCCTGAATAGCCGTGCACAATTCTGTTGCGCATTCCGTATAATTGTTTCCACGGGATGGTGGTGATTTGATTCTTAGCTTCATCGGAAAGAGCGGTTTTTGCTAATTCACCGATTTGCATCAAGTTGAATACACAGGCTTCCACACGCATTGGATCAGACTGAAAATCATCAAGTGAAGTGCAATCTGAACAATAGGTAAGAACGGAGCTGATGTGATCAACTATTTTTCCCAGTATTTGTATATCTTTATTATCCATAGATCATCACTCCGCTTTTTGCTATTTCTTTATCCACAACAGAATCATGGACTACTTGCGAAACGTCCAGCATATCTACGTTTTTGTCTAATGCAGTGACGACGTCCTCTAATAGACCAAAAAAAGCAAGACCTTTTAATCCGCTGTCAACCAAAATATCGACATCGCTGTTTTGTTGTGCCTGTCCTTTTGCATATGACCCAAAGAGTATGGCTTTTCTGATATGATAAGAGTCAAAAACAGGCTTCAAAAGTGATTGGATCGTGGCAATGGAATAAATCGTATCTGACATAAAACCTCCTCCTTTCTTGGGTAAATCTATTATAACATATCAGAAAAATAATGTCTACATGATTTGTGAAAGTGAATGACGTATCATTGACAGAATGATTTGATGCTATTATAATACATATATAATAACGGCGCGGTTTCGTGAGTGCTTGGGAGCTGCGCAATGACGATCGACGAAAGAAGGTTATGATATGAAGGTTTTGATGATCAACGGCTCGCCGCGCAAGGATGGCAATACTGCGATCGCGCTGAAAGAGATGGAAAAAGCGTTTGAGAAAAACGGGATCGAGGTCGAGACCATGCCAATCGGCAATCAAGCGATCCGCGGCTGTATCGCCTGCGGCACCTGCGCGACCAAGGGTCAGTGCGTGTTTGATGACGCGGTGAATGAGGCGGCGCCGAAGTTCGCCGAGGCAGACGGTCTGGTGATCGCGTCGCCGGTCTACTACGCGTCCGCCAACGGTACGCTGGTATCGTTCCTCGACAGGTTGTTTTATTCCTGCAAGTGCGACAAGCGCATGAAGGTCGGCGCGTCCGTAGCGGTCGCGCGCAGGGGAGGACTCTCCGCAACCTTTGACGAGCTGAACAAGTACTTTACCATCAACTCCATGCCCGTTGCCGCGTCCAATTATTGGAACAGCATCCACGGCGGCGCGAAGGGCGACGCGGAGCAGGATGCGGAGGGCTTGCAGACCGTCCGCGTGTTGGCGGAGAATATGAGCTTTTTGATGAAGAGTATCGCCCTCGGTAAGGAGCAGATCGGTCTGCCCGAGGCGGAGCAGAAGATGTATACCAATTTTATTCGGTGAGATGGGTATGCTTTGCGTTTGAATGACATCTTGACCGACGGTTCGGTACGTCATGAATGCCGTACCCTACATAGACGTTTGATTTGCATCGCCTTCTGTTGAAATTGAATGTATAGGTTCCGGGAGGAGCAAGCCCCTCCCCTACAAATAATTGATATTTTGACAACAATTTATCCCTCGGTAGGGCAGAATCCTTACCGAGGGATATTTCTTTATCGGAATAATTATTCCGATTTGACTACCTTAGGAAGCCGTTGATGATCTGCTCCTCAGCTTCAGCCTCGGTCAGACCGAGGGTCATCAGCTTGATGATCTGGTCGCCCGCGATCTTGCCGATTGCCGCCTCATGCACGAGGGACGCGTCTACGTTGTTCGCTTCCAGCGCCGGAACCGCCAGGATGTTGCCGTTGTCCATGATGATGGAATCACATTCGGTGTGCCCCTTGCACGCCGCGTTGCCGACGATCTTGAGGTCGAGGCGCTGGTACGAATCGTCACGCGCGACGCCGCGGGATACGACGTCGGCGTTGGCGCCGTCCCCGTTGAGCGATACGACATAGTCGCTCAGCGCGCGCTGAACATTATGGGTCATCAGGCGCTCACGGATGATCAGCTTCGCGCCTGCTTTGAGCTCGGCGACCGTCTTGCGCTCGGTGTCGTCAACGCCCTTGATCTGCACCATCTCCATCTCGCAGGTGGAGCCTTCTTCCATATAGACCTCGGTGACGGGATTGAGGATGCGCTTGCCGCTGCCCTCGCCGGAGCCGAAATGCTTTTCCACGTATTTGATCTTGGCGTTTTTGCCGACATAAAAGCGGTGGATGCCGTCATGCTCGGAATCGTGATTGCCGCAGTTGTCGATGCCGCAGCCCGCGACGATCTCGACGTCGGCGTTGTCACCGATATAAAAATCGTTGTAGACCTCTTCCTTGAGCCCGCTCTTGGTCATCACGACGGGGATATGCACGCTCTCGCCGACGGTGTTGGGCTTGATGAAGATATTCATGCCGCTGACGCCCGTCTTGCTGACGATCTCGATGTTCTCGGTCGACTGTCTGCCGATCGACATACTGTCGGAGCGGATGTTATACGCGCCCGTGAGGCTGTTTCCGTCGATGTCGGCGATCTCCTTGAGCAGATAGGATTGTATATTGTTCAGATCCATGCTTACACTCCTTCCGATATACCCTGACAGCTTTTGACTGCCGCGGGAGTGCCGATCAGTTCGGGCAGGATGTCATCCTTGTCGCCCTGCTTTTCGATCACGCCGCTGCCCAGCACCACGATCTGATCGGCGATGTTGAGGATGCGCTCCTGATGGGAGATGATCATGATGGAACGGTCGGCGATCTCTTCACGCTGTTTGCGGAACACCTCGATCAGGTTGCCAAAGCTCCACAGATCGATCCCGGCTTCCGGCTCGTCAAAGAGGGTGAGCATCGATTTGCGCGCGAGCACCGTCGCGATCTCGATACGCTTTAATTCGCCGCCCGAAAGACTCGAATTGACCTCGCGGTCGATGTATTCTCTGGCGCACAGTCCGACCATCGAGAGATAGACGCAGGCGTCCGCGGCGGTCAGCTTTCTGCCTGCCGCCAGACGGATCAGATCGAGCACACGGATGCCCTTGAACTTGACCGGCTGCTGAAAAGCGAAGGCGATGCCTTTCTTGGCGCGTTCGGTGATGCTCAGATCGGTGATGTCCTCGCCGTTGAAGAGGATCTGTCCCGAGGTGGGCTTTTCGATGCCGGCGATCAGCTTGGCGAGCGTTGACTTACCGCCGCCGTTGGGACCGGTGATGACGATCAGCTTGCCGTCGGGGATCTCCAGACTGATATTTTTGATGATCTCTTTCCCGGCGGATTCATCCTTGACCGTGAAAGAAAGATTCTTGATTTGAAGCATGTAGTATCTCCTTGATTCTTTGAATGTCAGTTATTGACACATTATAACGCATTTCGGACGAGTACGCAATAAGTTTTTTGCGCTTTTATCAACTGTTTATAGATTGATCAGGATCAAACCGCCCGCGCACAGGAGCATTCCCACGATCTGCTTGACGGTCATCGTCTCTTTGTAGAAGAGGAACGCGACCACGATCAGCACGACCGCCAGCGCGATATTGGCGGTGACAGAAACGGCGTTCATCTTCCAGCCGTTGCGATAGGCGAGGATGTAGCCGATCTCCAGTCCGATGATGACGATGCCTAAGATAAAGGATGCCCAGTTGGCTTTGCCGAATTCAGCGGCGATGCCTTTACCTTTGGCGGTGATCAAAAACACCGCGAAGCTGACGATCGCGGCTACCGTGTAGGTGATGGTCAGCGATGCAAAGGCGTTGATCTCGGCGGAAGTGGATTTCGCGCAGATATTATAGACGGTGTTGGATAACACGATGATCAAAATCGGATAGGTCAGTTCCCACATGATTGCCTCCAAACGGTTTATTATTCTGATACAGAAAAATACGCACAAAGCCAGACAGCCTTGTGCGGTAGGTGCTCACCCGATGATTTGATTATACACAATCATCCG
>ONUI01000155.1 GCA_900320995.1 uncultured Eubacteriales bacterium | reverse complement strand
CCGATCAGGGTCGCCTCCACCTCACGATAGCGGGTGAACTTGCCCTCGCCGATCACGGTGGCGGAGATCGCTTGGATCACGCCGTCGTGCACTTCATAAGCGCCCGCGAACGCGACGCGGGAGATCGCCAGCGCGCTTCTGCCGCCAATCTTCTTGTAATAATACGGCAGGGCGCATTTCTCTTTCGGGAGCAGGATCTCAGCGATCAGCTCATCATCCCCGATATTGGTAACACCGCGGCGCACGCAAAAATCGTCAAAGGGAATGGTTCTTTCACCGCCGACAGAAACAAGGCGTACGCGCGCGTCCAACGCGAAACCCGCCAAGACAGAGTCCGCTTTATCGGATGCATTGCCAAGGTTGCCTCCGAAGGTGCCTGCGTTGCGGATCGCGGGCGCGGCGATGCGCGAGACCGCCTCTTTCATCAAAGGCGGAATCAGATCATCGGCGAGCGCCTGTGTAAAGGTGACCGCCGCGCCGATGCGGATGTATTCGTCATCCTGTGTGATCTGTTTGAGCTCGTCAATATCGTTCAAGAAGAGGTAAACCGCGCCGGGGATGTTCTTGACCATCAGGTCGGTGCCGCCGGCGTAGGGGATCGCGTTGGTGCGGCTTTTGATCTCGACCGCTTCCTGTAATGTGGTGGGTTTATATCCGTTTACCATAATCCGTCACCCTCCTTCGCGGCGTTCAGTACAGCGTTCACGATCGCGTTGTAGCCGGTACAGCGGCAGATGTTGCCCGACAGCGCAGTGCGCACCTCTTGTTCGGTGGGATGGGCGTTTTTGCTGAGCAGCGCCTCGGCGGCAAGGATCATGCCGGGGATGCAGAAGCCGCACTGTACCGCGCTGAGATCGGCAAAGGCTTTGGAGAGCGCTTCAAAACGCGCGGTCTCGCGATAGCCCTCGACGGTGAGGATCTCATGCGAATCCACCGCGCCCATCGCGACACAGCAGGAGTTGACCAACACGCCGTCGATCAGCACGGCGCACGCGCCGCACTCGCCCTCTTTACAGCCGCATTTCACACTTTTCATATCATATGTATCGCGCAGAACGTCCAGCAGGCGATCAGCCGCCGAACCTTCATAGCACGTGTCTTTTCCGTTGAGTCTGAAGCGGATACCGTTCATCACAGCACCTCCTTGTTCAGTTCCAGAATGACGTCCTCGGTAGAGAACGGGATCGCGTTCAAGCGATGCTTCTTCATGCCGCCGAGCGCCATTTCGACCGCCTCGAGATAAGCGGCAGGCGGCGCTACCAGCGGCAGCTCACCCGCGCCCTTCGCGCCGTAGGGGCCGCCGGGATATTCCTCGACGTGCATCTTCGCCACCAGATTCGGCACATCCATCGAGGTGGGCACCAGATAATCGGTGAAGCTGTTGTTGCGGATTTTGCCCTTGGCGTCATAATTCATCTTCTCGATCGAGGCATAGCCCAATCCCTGCAGGAAGCCGCCCTCCATCTGACCGACGACGATGTTGCAGTCCACGGGAGTACCGACGTCAAAGTTGCCGTAAGCGCCGAGGATCTCGACAACGCCGGTGTAGGTATCGATCTCGACCTCGACGGCGCTGACTGCCCACGCGTAGGTGGGATATGCGTCGCCCTCAAAGCGGTCGAGGTAGAACGGGATCATGAAGTCGGGCTGTTTGTAATGCTCCTCGACCTCCTGCTCCTTGCCGTCCTCCCAGATATCACGCAGCTTGATCGCGGCACGGCGCAGCAGCTCGCCGACGGTCATCAGCGAACGGGACGCGACCGTGGGACCCGAATCGGGTACGCGCGCGGTGTCGGGGTGGCTGTAATACACCTTTTCGAGGGGAATGTTCAACTCATGAGCAACGATCTTGGGGAAGGTCGTGCGAACGCCCTGACCGATATCGCCGTTGGAGGCGAGCACCTCGACGGTGCCGTCGGCATACTTGCGCAGCTTGGCGGTCGCCTTGATGATATCGCGCTCGCCCGAGCCGGTAAAGCCCGCGCCGTGGAAGATCGCCGAGAATCCGATACCTCTGCGATATCTGCCCGACTGCGGTTTGCTGTATTCGATGTGCTTGCGTTTCAGATCGCACAGCTCGTCGACCTCATCGAGCATCGCGGGGATCGGCACCGGGAAATGATACCTGCCCTGCGTAGAGGTCATATCGCCCTGCTTGACAAAATGCTTTTGCTTGAATTCAATGCTGTCAACACCCATATCCTGCGCGATATGATCCATCATCATCTCGATCGCGAAGAAGGTCTGGGGCGCGCCGAAGCCGCGGTACGCGCCGCAGGGTGCGGTATTGGTCTTGACCGCTTTACCTGTTACGTTGACGTTGGGGATATTATAGATACCGGGCGCGGCGATGATACCGCGCTGTAAAACGACCGCGCTGAGGGTCGAGTATGCGCCCGCGTCAAAGCGAATGTCCGCGTCGACAGCGGTCACAACGCCGTCCTTGACAGCGAGCTTGTATTTGCACAAGGAGGGATGGCGCTTGGGAGTGAATTCCAGATCTTCGCGGCGGTGATAGACACAGCGTACCGGCTGACCGGATTTCTTCGCCGCTACCGCGACCTGACAGCCTAAAATGGAGGGATAATCCTCCTTGCCGCCGAAGCCGCCGCCTGTCACATCCTGCAGGATGTGCACGCCCTCGGGACCGGTGCCCATCGCTCTGGCGACAGCGCCGTGGACGTAGTAGGGACACTGCAAGGAGCCGTGGACAAACATCCTGCCGTCCTCCTCGGGCTCCGCCATCATGCCCTGCGGCTCTAAATAGGTCTGATCCTGATAGCCGGTGATAAACTCCTCCTCATAGACCTTATCCGCCTCGGCAAACGCCTTATCGACGTCGCCGTGACCGAAGTGGTAATCAAAGAAGGTGGTATCCCCGTTTCTCAGATCGAGCATCGGTTCAAGCTCCTCGTACTCCACCTCAATCTTTTTGAGCAGTTCTTCAACGGACTTTTCATCGGGACCGACGACCATACCGATCGGCTCGCCGATATATTCCACCGTGTCGCGGCAAAATACCGGTGTGTCATCCAACACGATATTGACGTTGTTATCGCCGGGAACGTCATTGCGATCGACCCAAAAGTATCCCTCGGGCAGCTCGGGCACAGTGACGGAAAGCACCTTCGCCTTGGCATAGATCGAGTGGAGCAGTCTGCCGCAAAGAATCTTGCTGCCGTTTGCGCTCAGATTGTAGTCGTCAACATAGATCGAACGACCTTCGATCTTCGGGTCATGGTCCTTTTTCTTGACCGATCGACATATCTCTTTCATATACGCACCTCCTGATGCAGTAGGGAATTAATATATACGATAATAATATAGGGGTTTTTTGTGCTGTCGAGGTTTCTCAGATAACTATCGACATCGCTCTGTGACTGAGCGATCCCGATCTGTCGTTCACGATCATTCAGGCTCTTACGGCTTGATCGCTTCGTAATCCTGCGGCGTATCCAGATCCGTCAGGATGCCGCTCTCGGATATTTTGACCTCTTTTGTAACGCGGGAGTTGAGGATCGCGCGAAGACCTCCATCACCGCGATACTCCATAATCGCGGGTACAACGGAACAGCTGATCAGCGGCGGATGTCCGCGCCTGCCGTCAAACACGGGATAGATCACATCGGCGGAATCATCAAACGCGGCGATCAGAGCTTCATAGACCCGCGGCTTGATCAGCGGCATATCCGCCGGCAGCAGGAAGAACGCGTCGCACCCCTCGATCGCCCGCAGTCCGAGTTGTACCGACCGCAGCATATCCGTCGAGGCATAGTCGGGATTGGTGACGATCGTCAACTTATCGTTGAAGCCGGAAGTCAGTACGGAACGGAGCTTTTCGCCCTGATGACCGATCACCGCGACCGCTGTTGAAGCGTACGGCAATACCGAGCCGATCGCTGTTTCGATCACCGTGCTGCCGCCGCAGGGCAAAAGCGGCTTGAAGGCGCCCATCCGAGAGCTCAGTCCCGCCGCGGGAATCACTGCGCCGAAGCGGTATTGATCTGCCAAGCCATCGCCCCCATCACCTTTTCCGATATTTTATGATCTGTATTTACACTACCCCAATATACATTTATATTTTATCACAAAACACTATATTGTCAACTGATATAAACCGCCTTTTTGCATAGAATAAACAAAAACTTTTCAACATCATACACTCGACCTCTTTCGCCCTTGACAAAACGCCCGAATAGTGGTAACATATAAAAGCTGTAAGGCATATATCGCGGGGTGGAGCAGATGGTAGCTCGTCGGGCTCATAACCCGGAGGTCGTGAGGTTCAAGTCCCACCCCCGCAACCAGTAATAGGCAGTTTTCGA
>ONUI01000153.1 GCA_900320995.1 uncultured Eubacteriales bacterium | reverse complement strand
ATGCTGTATCTTGCCGTCGTCGTACTGGATCTCGGAATGTTCACGATGATGCTGACGAATATCCCGAAAATGTACATCGCCCTGTATCTCGTGGTGGTCTACGCGTTCTCCGGAGCCATTGATATTCTGCGCGCGTTGGAAGCGAAGAAGTATCAGGCGCCGTCGTGGCGATTCAGCCTGATATCGGGTATCATCAGCGTCGTCATCGCGATCCTCTGCATCGTCTTTATCGGCTCGACCAATATGATCGTGTATTTATACAGCGCCGGTTTGATCTATTCCGCGATCGCCCGTATCGTCACGGCTTTCCGCAAAACCGCGATCGTATATATTCAGTAATTGCTACAGAAATGATGAATAATTGATACAATGGTTAACGCCGCAGGAACACTGTGTTCCTGCGGCGTGTTTTTCGTTTGTTATCTTTACAAATGTTGATCGGATAAATCAGGCTTTATCGAGCGAAGCGCATCTCACCCTTTCCGTTTCCCTCACGGCAATTTCATTCAAAAGCGCTACAGTCCTTTGAATGTCATCCTTTGTGGTGTTGGCGTTGATAATACACATCCTGAGAGTTTTCCGCTCTCTCAGCGTCGTTGTGACAATATACGCAAATCCGCTTTTGATTATCTCTTTGGAAATGCAGTCTGTTAAGGTGTTGAGCTGTTCATCCGACAATCCGTCAGGTTCATAACGGAAATTGATCGTACCGCAGGATGGATTTGAAATGATCTTCCAGTTGGGTAGTTTGTTCAATTCGTATTTTACAAGGTTTGCATTGAAAAATGAGTACTTGATCAACTCCGCCAGCAGGTTTGTTCCCGTCGCCTGAAGGGTATACCATAACTTAATAGCGCGGTGCGGTCTCGACATTTCGGGACCCAGATCCCAACTGTCATTATGCTCGCTGGAATTCACATCCGCCAAATACTCCGGATGCTCCGTGAAAGAGTTCAAAAGGTTGGATTTGTCTTGTACAATCAGCGTACTGCAGCTATAGGTTTGCATCAACCACTTATGGGTATCCCAGGACAGTGAATCGGACAATTCAACGCCTTTCGCAAGATTTCGATAGATCGGCGAAATCAGTATTGAACCGCCGAATGCGCCGTCAACGTGAAACCAAAGATTGTATTTTTTTGCGATTGCTCCCATCTTCTCCAACGGATCGATGCTGCCTGTGTTCGTGGTTCCGATATTGCCTATGACCGCGAACGGCTTCTTTCCGGCGTCCAGATCCCTGCAAATCGCCTCTTCCAAAAGGTCTGTGCGAATCTTGAATTCGTCATCCGTCGGGATCTTTTCTGAAGCCTATGATTCTGAGACCCTTTTCATTTGAACTGTGTGTCTGGTCAGAGAAATAGATCGTGCCTTTGGAGAAGTCCTCAGGGGCAAGTCTGGAATCTCTTGCCGCAACCATCGCGCTCATGTTCGCCATGGAACCCCCGGACAAAAATACGCCTCCGACTTTGTCACCGGTATATCCGGCACAGCTCCCCATCCACTTTACCAGCTTTTCTTCTATCAGTCCCGCGCATGGAGATAACTCCCATCCGTCGGCATGAATGTTATAGATGTCTGTGAGTATGCTGCCTGCAAGGGAATACGGCGACACGGCAGAAGCCAAAAAGGAAGAAAACATCATTGATCAATTCCTCTCCCACCACGAGAGGGTCTCTGCCTTGGGTCGGAATATCCATAGCCGCGATCCTGTCCAGCGTCTCCTGATCCGGTCTGTCAAATAAAGGCAACTCCCGGATCTGTGCGTTTTTCTCGATGTGCCTTTTTAAAACTCACTTATCTGCTTTTTCTGTTCCTCAAAACCTTTTTAACGCTGTTATCATACTCTATCCAATCGAACATAAAAGACTCCTTTCCGCATTGTCAATTTCCCATATTTTTATCACTATGTTCGTACGTGAATACCTCTGCAAATCCCGAGTTATCTTTCCACAAGTATAGCACAAAACAAAAGATATGAAAAGAGGAAGTATCGTAATGATACTCCCTAAATCATGGTGGAGATAAGCTCCCTTTCTTATGTAGGAAATCAGTTAAAAAGCCTGACAACAAAAGCAACTCGGAAGGGACTTTGTGACAAGGCACAAAATCGGACTCATACTTTTGCTGTCAGGCTGAACGGAAGACGGCCGGAGAGTTAACGGCCGTCGTACCGACAAAAAGGTTGATTGCCACGGGATGACAAGTGCGTCATTCCCTCACAATGATTTATTGTAATGCCGCTTTGATGAAGGCTGAAAACAGCGGATGCGGCTTGTTGGGGCGGGATTTGAACTCCGGGTGATACTGCACGCCGACGTAGAACGGGCGGTCGCTGAGCTCGACCGTTTCGACCAGTCTTCCGTCGGGAGATAAGCCTGACAACACCAGTCCCGCGTTTTGCAGCGCGTCGCGATACTCGTTGTTGAACTCGTAGCGATGGCGGTGGCGCTCGGAAATCATCGGAGCGGCATTATCGCTTTGTGGGATCGCCGCGGTCGCGGACTCCCTCGCAATGACTGCGTTATCAAAATAAGCTCTGTACATGGTCGTGTTTTCCTGCACGACGCACGGATAGGCGCCGAGGCGCAGGGTGCCGCCCTTATCGATCTCATCATTCTGACCGGGCATATAATCGATCACCTTGGGAACATTCTGAGCGAACTCTCCGGAGTTCGCTTTTTCGATGCCTGCGACATTTCTCGCGTATTCGATGACCGCGATCTGCATCCCCAGACAAATGCCAAAGTACGGCATCTCATGTTCTCTGGCGTACTGCGCGGCAATGATCATGCCCTCGATCCCGCGCTGACCGAAGCCGCCGGGGACGATGATCCCATCGATCTCACCGAGAATACGATCGGCATTGCCTGCCGTGATGCTCTCCGAGTCGATCCACTTGATCTCGACCGACGCGCCCTGATAGTAGCCAGCGTGACGGAGCGCCTCGGCTACGCTGAGATAAGCGTCGTGCAGCTCGACATACTTGCCGACCAGTCCGATCTTCACTACCCTCTCGCGCGTTTTGATGCGCTCGACCATATGCTCCCAGTCGCTGAGATCAGGCTTGTGAGATTTCAGATTCAGCTCACGGCATACGATATCGGAGAGGTGCGCTTTTTCGAGCATCAAGGGCGCTTCATAAAGCACCGGCAGGGTGAGATTTTCGATCACGCAGTCAGGCCATACGTTGCAGAAGCCCGCGATCTTATCGAAGATCGCTTTGTCGGTGATTGGCTCATCGGTGCGTAGGATGATGATATCGGGCGATACGCCGAAACCCTGCAATTCTTTCACAGAATGCTGGGTAGGCTTGCTTTTATGCTCGCCGGACGCTTTGAGATATGGCACGAGGGTAACATGGATGTACAGGCGATTGTCCTCGCCGACCTCGTGTCCGATCTGTCGGATCGCCTCGATGAAGGGCTGGCTCTCGATATCGCCGATGGTACCGCCGATCTCGGTGATAACGACATCCGCGTCGGTCTTTTTGCCGACGCTGTAGATGAAGCGCTTGATCTCATCCGTGATATGCGGGATCACCTGCACCGTCTTGCCGAGATACTCGCCGTGACGCTCCTTATTGAGCACATTGGAGTAGACCTTGCCTGTCGTGAGGTTGCTGTATTTGTTCAGATTTTCATCGATAAAACGCTCATAATGACCCAGATCGAGATCGGTCTCAGCGCCGTCCTCGGTCACATACACCTCGCCGTGCTGGTACGGGCTCATGGTACCGGGATCGACGTTGATATAAGGATCGAGCTTTTGGGCGGCGACCTTCAAGCCGCGCGCTTTCAGCAGTCTGCCGAGAGAGGCGGCGGTGATGCCTTTGCCCAGTCCCGATACAACGCCTCCGGTCACAAATATATATTTTGTCATACATACACCTTCCTTTATGAATGTCATTGCGAAGATCTATCCGGGGTCCCCAAAAAGCCCCTGCTTTTTGGGGAGAGGACGAACGGCGACACGAGGTCAAGGCATACTAACCGGATATGCCTACCGAGTACAGCCGATGAGGACGACGTGGCAATCTCAACCGATTATCAAATAGGGAGATTCCCATGTCGGCAAAGCCTCCTCGGAATGACTGTTTATTTATAGATTTGTATATCCCATCAGGCTTTCATCCACCTCGCGGGCGCAGTCTCTGCCCTCGCGGATCGCCCATACCACCAGCGACTGTCCGCGGTGCATATCGCCCGCCGTGTATACTCTGTCGACTGAGGTTTTATGACTGCCCGTGCACATTCGTCCTGCCGTCGACCGCTACGCCGAACGCTTCGGTGATATAGCTTTCACTGCCCAAGAAGCCTGCCGCGATCAGCATCAGATCGGCGTCTACCGTGTATTCACTGCCCTCGATCGGCACCATCCGCAGTCTACCGGTCGCTTCATCCTTTTCGGCGTTCAGCTTCACGAGCACCGCCTGTTTGAGTTTTCCGTTTTCGTCGCTGATCAGCTTTTTCACGGTTGTCTGGTACACTCTCGGATCGCTTCCGTAGACCGCCGCCGCTTCCTCCTGACCGTAATCGGTTTTGCACACGCGCGGCCATTCCGGCCACGGATTGTCCTCGGTGCGGACGTCGGGGAGCTTCGGCATCATCTCGAGCTGGATGACGCTCTTCGCGCCGTGACGAACGCAGGTGCCAACGCAGTCGTTGCCGGTATCGCCGCCTCCGACGATCAGGACATTCTTGTCCTTTGCGGAGATATACGTACCCTCCTGCAAGCCGTTGTCGAGCAGTGCCTTGGTGGTGGATTTCAAAAAGTCGACCGCAAAATATACGCCGTCCGCTTCCCGCCCCTCGACCGCGATATCGCGCGGATGTGAAGCGCCGCACGCGAGGATCACACGGTCATATTCATCGAGCAGTTCTTCGGCAGATACATCAACGCCGACGTTGACGTTTGTTTTGAATGTAACGCCCTCGGCTTTCATCACGTTGATCTTGCGCTCGATGATATGCTTTTCGAGCTTCATGTTCGGGATGCCGTACATCAGCAGTCCGCCGACACGGTCGCTCCGCTCATACACCGTGACAGAATGACCCCGGCGGTTGAGCTGATCGGCGGCGGCAAGTCCCGAGGGACCGGAGCCGATGACCGCAATCTTTTTCCCTGTCCGCTGCTTCGGCGGCATTGGTTCCGCCCAGCCCTTTTGATATGCCGTTTCGATGATATCATATTCATTGGCGCGAACCGTGACAGGATCGCCGTTTGCGCCGCAGGTACACGCCTTTTCGCATAAGGCAGGACACACGCGTGAGGTGAACTCGGGAAAGCTGTTGGTCATTGTCAGACGGTTGTACGCCTGCTTCCAAGCGCCGAGACTGACGAGATTGTTCCACTCGGGGATCAGGTTGTTCAGCGGACAGCCCGACACCATCCCGCTGATCGGCAAGCCTGCCTGACAAAACGGCACGCCGCAATGCATACAACGCTCGCCCTGACACTTGCGATCCGCTTCACTGATCGGGGTGTGGAACTCGTTATAATGTTTGATACGTTCTTCCACAGTCGACGCGGGATTATCCTGTCGTGTATATTCCATAAATCCGTTGGGATTTCCCATACTGCACTCCTCCTTATCTCGAGCGGATCAGCTGATAGAAGGCTTCGATTTTGGCGTTGTCCTCGTCGAGACCGCTCTTCTTGCCTTCCTCGATCGCTTCGGTGATGATCCTGTAATCGTGAGGGATGATCCTTTTGAACTTCGGCAAATAGTTATCGAAGTCGCTGAGAATTCGTTTGCCCTTTTCGGAGCCTGTCGCCTCCACGTGCTCCGTGATCAGCGCTCTGAGCTCGTCGATATCCCTTTGCTCGCTCAACTCGGAGCACTCGACCAGCTCCTTGTTCAGCCGCTTGTACAGGTGATGATGTTCGTCCAGTACATAGGCAACGCCGCCCGACATACCGGCGGCAAAATTCTTGCCGGTGCTGCCGAGGATGACGACCTTGCCGCCTGTCATATATTCACATCCGTGCTCGCCGACGCCCTCGACGATAGCTGTCGCGCCCGAATTGCGCACACAAAAGCGCTCGCCCGCGATACCGTTGATAAACGCCTTGCCGCTTGTCGCGCCGTAGAGAGCGACATTGCCGACGATGATGTTCTCCTCTGCTTTGAAGCGGCTGTTTTCATCGGGATAAACGATCAGCTTACCGCCCGATAATCCTTTTCCGAAATAGTCGTTGCTGTCGCCTTTGAGCTCCATCGTCAAGCCCCTCGGGATAAACGCGCCGAAGCTCTGACCGCCCGAGCCGTTGCAGATGATCCGATAGGTATCGTCATGAAGATTCTCGCCGTGTTTCTTGGTGATCTCGGAGCCGAACGCCGTACCGAGGGAGCGATCGGTGTTGCGGACGTTGATCTCGATCTGAGCCGGCTTACCCTCGCGGAATGCCTTTTTGAACCCTTTGATGATGACCTTTTCATCCAATGTATCGGAGAGCTTAAAGTCATAGGGGTCTTTCTCATCATATCTGATCGATAATTCATCAAGATGATGTCCGAGAATCGCGGACACATCGATCTGACGTTCACGCTCAGAGAGATCGGCTCGCTTCTTCAAAAGATCCTTTTGACCGATCAGCTCGTCGATGGTACGCACGCCCAGCCGCGCCATATACTCGCGCAGTTCTTCGGCGATGAAGCGCATGAAATTGACGACATATTCCGGCTTGCCCATGAATCGTTTTCTCAACTCGGGATTCTGCGTTGCCACACCGAAGGGGCAGGTATCGAGGTTGCAGACGCGCATCATTGCACAGCCTAAGGTCACCAGCGGCGCGGTCGCAAAGCCGAATTCCTCCGCGCCGAGGATCGCCGCGATCGCGACGTCACGGCCTGTCATCAGCTTGCCGTCCGTTTCGATGACG
>ONUI01000188.1 GCA_900320995.1 uncultured Eubacteriales bacterium | reverse complement strand
CTTTTTCTCGACGGTAACGCCGGGCCAGTTGCCGACGAATTGATTCGCGCCCGTCAGCGCGTTGAACAGCGTGGTTTTGCCGCTGTTCGGGTTGCCCGCGAGGGCAATCGTCATTTTCATAGTGATTCCTCGATTCTGCCGGGTGCCCCGGCTGTCAGTGCGCCTTTGATTAAGGCGGTGTTACAATACGTCGGTTAAACGGCGCGTCATAACGCGGTGATGTTTCAAAATTCAAATTAGCGACAGCTAACCGTGGTGCAAAATTACTCCACATCTACCATTTCGGCGTCTGCCTTGCGGATAGAAAGCTGATAGCCGCGGACGGTGACTTCCATCGGATCGCCCAAGGGAGCGACCTTCTGAACCTTGATCTCAACGCCTTTGGTGATACCCATATCCATGATACGGCGCTTGACAGCGCCCTCGCCGTGGAGTTTTTTGACCTTACAGGTGCTGCCGATCGCAACATCTCTGAGTGTTTTCATACTTGACCTCCTCAAATAAATATCTTCTGCGCCATTTCCTTGCTGATGGCAATACGCGCATTTTTAACATTAACGATCAGGTTGCCGCCCATCGAGCTGACAACGGTGACAACAGCGCCCGAAACAAAACCCAAGTTTTGCAGATGCGCCCTTACATCGGCATTTCCGCCGATTCGTTTGATAATGATTTCTTCGCCGATAACGGCAAGCGTAAGCGGCATAACGACACTCCTTTGTACACGTGGTTAGCTAAAGCTAACTATATGGTATAAAATTACTCTTTTGATTCTTCCGAAGAAGATGTTTGGCGAATGCTACGCAGAAGCTGCCGCAGTTTGATGAGTGCTTTCAGCGATTCCTCGCTGACGCCGTGTTCCATTTCGCAAGCGTCCGCGTCTGCGGTTTGCTTGTCAACGCCCAGATCGGTCAACAAGCCGAAAAGCACGCGGTTCCGCTCTGTGACAAATTCCCCGATCGCTTCACCTTTTTCCGTTAACACAACGGTACGGTCGGGCCGGATCGCCAAATATCCTGCCGCTTCCATTTCTCTGAGCGCAACAGAGACCGTTGGCTTGGTAACGCCCAGTTCTCGCGCGATATACGCGCCGCGAACCAAGCCGATTTCCCGAAGGTGACAGATGACCTTCATATAATCTTCTACCTTTTGATTTCGTTCCATGTTTGTCCCCTCGGCAAAAGGTTAGCGCAGACTAACCTGCCCGCAAATTACAAAAGTCAGGCGGTTAGCCTGACCTTACTGAGTCATTATAACAGGATTGCATGGTTTTGTCAAGTCCCATTTTCGACAACTTGATCCGATTTCTCTTATTCAGTACCCTTCAGGGCTTCTACCATATCGATCTTTTTATTCTTCCCGGCCACCATCAAGCCGACCAAAAGCGACACGCCGAAGGTCAGCAGGATAGAAACGCTGTAGGTCAGCACGCCCAACATCAGCTTCATCTCGTATTCTCCGGCGAGAGCAGTGAGCAGCCATTGCAATACGCCTACGCCCGCAGGCAGACCGATGATCACGCCGATAACGGTCAGCCAGATGTTTTGTGAGATCAGCAGCTTGCCGATCGTCCGGTTTCTGAACCCGAGCACCTTTAGCGTAGCGAGCTCGCGTGAGCGCTCCACATAGCTCATTATGCCGAGGTTATACAAAACAACCACGCCGAGGATCACGGCGGCGACGACAAGGATGATCACCATGCTGTCCATGATCTGCACAAAGCTGTTGAAGGTCTCCATCAGCTGTGCCTTGTCCTGCTTGCCGGAGATCAAATCACTGCTTTTGATCTCGTCTGCTTTTGTGTTTGTGTAAACAGAGGAAATGCTGTAATCAAGCCCCAGCTTATCGGCGAGCTTGTCGCTCATCGTGACGCTTTCGGTCATCACCGAGCGGTTGTAACCGATCACCGTTGCCTTGTAGGCGTCTTTGGAGCCATAGGGGGAGAATGTGATCTCGTCGCCGATCTCCGCCTTATCTCTTAATCTGAGACAAAGATACACGCCTTCGTCGCTCAGCCCGAGCCTGTTGTTGTCCTCATCCATAACGTTGAGCAGACCGCCCGGATTGTGTACGATATCCAGCGTCACGGTGTCGCCGTCCAAGCTGATCCCGCTCAGGCTTTCCCAGTCGCCGTCAAGTTCTTCGCTAAGTGCCTTTGATTGTTTGAAATCGGCGTCGTCGATCAAATTGACCTTTGTGGTATAGTTGGAAATATCCTTGTCGAGCAGCTCCAAAAAGCCGGACATGGTGTCGCGCATTCCCAAGCCGCCGACCATCAGTACCATGCAGCCGACGATGCCGAACAAGGTCATCGCCGAACGGCTCTTGTGACGGCTGAGGTCGCGGATATTCCACTTTGTACCGAAATGAAGCTTATCCCAAAATCGAAAACGCTCAAAGAATATTTTCTTCATCTTCTTCGGAGAGTACGGCCGCAGCGCGTCGGCGGCAGTGCCTCTTAGCTGCTGCCTGACGGAAAGATAACTGATCAGCGTCAGCAGTAATACGGTACCGATCAGAACGGGATAGCAGAATTCAGGGATAGCCGCGCTCCAGTCAGGCATATCAAAGTAGGTTCCCATCATGCCGTTTTCGCTCATGATCAGCTTGCAGACGCCATATCCGAGGGCGTTCCCGAAGCCGGTGCCTGTCAAACCGATAAACAAGCCGTAAGACGTATAATGAAAAAGGATTCTGCGGTTCTTGAAGCCGAGCGCTTTCAGTGTTCCGATCTGTGTTTTCTCCTTGGTGGCAATGCGGTGCATTGTCGTCACCATCGTGAGAATGGCGATTGCGAGGAAGAGCACAGGCAGCACGGAACCCATTGTCTTGCCTTCCTCAGCCTCGCCCTGCGATTCCTTGTAGACAACGTGGTCGTCCTTCGGCGTTACCATAATCGTTCTGCCAAGGGATCAGGTTGTAGAACTGGAACACAAAGCCGACCGTTGCCGCGCGGTAGTCGGCAAGCTCGTTGTCGGAAAGCGTGCTGATATCCCTGCCGTTTACGGTGATCTTGCCGTCGGTCGGGCTGTCGAGTCCGCCGAGCAGATTGAGCAGCGTGCTTTTGCCGGCTCCCGACGGACCGAGAATGACGACGAATTTTCCCTCGTCCAGTGAAAAGCTGACCTGATCGAGCGCTTTCAGCTCGTGCTCGCCGCTTGCGTAGGTTCTCGTTACGTTCTCAAATTGCACGATCGGCATGATCATTTCCTCCCAAACAGCGAAAACCGTTTCTTCTCATAGGGCTCGGTTTTAATTTCCAGAACCTTGTAGCCCGTCTTGCCGACAGCTTCTTTGAGGGCGGATTCATCGAGCGGATTTTCGCTGATGATCTCTGTCGCTCCTTTGGAATGAGAAGAAGTGACCTTGTTGATTTTGAAATTCTGACGGATCGTGTCGTTGATATGGCTCTCGCACATGCCGTCGATGCTAAGCGTTGTTTTGATCATAGTGAACTCCTTGAATGGCAGAAACGCCCGCAGAAAAGCGAGCGTTCATGCGTAATTATGAAATCGGGGATGGAAAAAGTTAATTTACTAACGCCGCGCCGAGCGCTTTACAGGCTGCGACGGCTTCATCGTCAGGCGCTTCGTTCGCGATCACGCATTCACAGACAAGCGATACGCCTGCGTTTTGGCAGGCTTCCTGCCAATCGCGCATCCACTGACCGTCTCCCCAGCCGTAGGAGCCGAAAAGGGCGACCTTTTTGCCGTTCAGTGCAGGCAGAACTGTGTCAAACATCGGCTGGAATTCATCCTCCTCCAGTACCTCGTCGCCCATTGCAGGGCAGCCAAACGCGATCGCGTCAAAATCCGCGACCATATCGGCGGAGAAATCCGAGGCTGAAAATACGCTGACCTCTGCACCTGCTTCCTGTGCGCCGGCCTTTACGGCTTCCGCCATGGTTTCGGTGTTGCCCGTCGCGCTCCAAAATACGATTGCTGCTTTACTCATGATATATCTGTCCTTTCTATGCTGCTTTTACGATCAGTCTGCTGATCGGTATACCGCTCAACCATTTGGAATAATAGATGTCGGTGCATTTTTTATACTTGGCA
>ONUI01000152.1 GCA_900320995.1 uncultured Eubacteriales bacterium | reverse complement strand
CCGATCATCTCTTTTGCCTCGTGTCCGACCGCCAGCACCATGTCACGCTTGACGTCGACCGCCACAACTGACGGTTCGCGCATAACAACGCCTTTTCCCTTCATGTAAACCAGTGTGTTCGCGGTACCTAAATCGATACCGATATCTTTTGAAAACATACCTGTCCCCTTTCCGCCGTGCGGCGCAATCTGATTTCTGTTTTATAAATCGTCATTGCGAGGGTGAAACCTGTTTCACCTGTGGCAATCCTGACTGATTGTTTCTGCTTTATTTAAGATACATTTCTTCCCTATAGTATTGGTAAATAATCTGTTAATATGCTATGAATTGTTTGATGAGAAAGCGGTTTTGACGACGCTTCACTCTTTTCCGGTCGATCCGAATCCGCCCGAGCCGCGTTCGGTATCATCGAGCTCATCGACGAGCTCGATCTCGGGAATGATCACGGGAGAGATCACCAGTTGGGCGATCCGCTGTTCGGGCAGGATGGTGAAGGCGTTGTCCGTCTGGTTCACCAAACCGATTGCTAAGCCCGAACGCGCAAAGATATACGCGACATAATTCGCGCTTTCCAGCTCGATCGCCAAGCCTGTCGGGATGACCTTGATGGTGTGCGGCGCGATGATGATCGGCACGTCGATACAAGCGTACAGATCCATTCCTGCCGATCCCTTTGTCGCGCGAAAAGGTACCTTGGCGTTTTTGTTCAGCTTTTTGACTTTCAATATACTCATGGCAATGAATCTCTTTCCTGCAAAATCAATATTTTTCCTGCAAAACGTTTTTGATTTGCGGATTGCGGTTTGATTGTGCATTTCTCTTTGTTATCGGAGTGATGGAACCTATATTTCTTTTAAATAATTCTTTAAACGTTTGCTGACTTTTTGACACCTCTGAGATACAAACCATGGGTTTTTCGCTCGAAATTCCTATTTTCTCTTAATTTTTCAAGCGTTTTTTCCATGTTTTCCACAGAGTTTTCCTCAGTAAAGAGGAAATCGCTCATGACGCTTCCACCGAGCGGAAACTCCTCCTTCGGCAGCAGGATCGGCACGCAGTTGTTGATTTCACAATAGCCCTCGCGATAGGAGATGAGGAACCTTTCGTTCTTTCTGTCCTGCAAATACGGATTGTTTTTGCAGGATTTTCCCGAAGGATAATTGCGGGTGATCATCAGCGGAAAATAGCCGTATCGGATCACAGCGACAGGGATCGCTTTGTGCAGTCGTTCGATCCGGCGCAATTCCATCTCGATGCTGAGCTGCGCGCTTGTGATCCCGTAATCCGCCGCCCATCGGAGCGTATACGAATTGGCGATGTTCATGCCGAAGCCCGCGTGGACGGTGAAGCCCAGTTCTTTTCCCATATACACCGCGGCGATATTGTGCGCCAGCAGGTGATCGACGCCACTTTGTTTCAGCGCTTTGAGGCGGGAATAAACTTCTTTCTCATTCCCGAAGGTCGCGCGGGGCGCCTCTACGCCGATGGGATAACCCTCTTTGAGCAGTCGGCTCAGCTTTTTTTCATCCGCTAAACCGAACAGATCGACAAAGATCCTGTTCATCTTCCGCATACTCTCGGGAATATCGAGGGTTTTGACAAATGCGCGGTCTTCCTTTGATGTTTTCTCTTTTCCGGTCAAGATCTGTGAGAGATCGATCGGTTTTATTTCGTAATTATGACAAATTTCGCGCGATACGTCAAGATTTTCCAGCGCCTTTCTGCGCAGAGCGTTGACAGAAGCCGCGGAAGCCGCCGCGTCGGGCGCGATATCCGTTGTAATATTGTTGATAAAGTACGGCGTGTTGCCGGTTTTTTTCAGACTTTGGGCGGCTCGTTCTTCACTCAGCGACAGGTGAAGGGCTTTTTCGACATTTTCATCACTTTCCGCAGTCACGATATGTGTTCCGTCGGTGACGGTGAGCCGCATCTTTTCCCCTGTCTGCACTGTAAAACGCAGATCTAAGGGGATGCGTTGGTATTCGTCTTTATAGGCGGAGCGTATCTCCTTGAGCAGCTTGCTGTCGGCGGAGATCACGTCGCTCTTTTGCCGATAACCGAACATCTTCTCCCCTATCTCGCCCTTGAGATAGCCGTCGGTAAAGCCGGTGCGGGAAAAGACCGATTGCAGTCGGTCGGCGGTTTTTTCATTGATAAAGCCGAGATCACGCGCTTCACGCGCGGCAAGGGTGGCGGCGGCGACATATTCCGGCCGCTTCATGCGTCCCTCGATCTTCGCGCTGGCGACGCCTATTTCCTGCAGTCTTTGCAGATACAGCAGTGATCCGTTGTCCTTGAGGCTCAGCGCATGGTCGTTATCGCCGCAGCGCATCGGCAGTCTGCACGGCTGGGCGCACATGCCGCGATTGGCGGAGCGTCCGCCGAGCATTGCCGAAAAGTAGCACTGACCCGACAGGCACATACATAACGCGCCGTGGACGAATACCTCCAGCTCTGCCTCGGGGACAAATTCATGGATCTCTTTGATCTCTGCCAGTGACAGCTCACGTGACAGCACCACTCGCTCGAAGCCCATTTCATACAGCGCCTTTGCGCCGTAGGGGGTGTGGACGGAGAGCTGGGTGGAGGCGTGGAGCGGCAGATCGGGCACCATTTGCTTGATCAGCGACACCAGACCCAAGTCCTGGATGATCAGCGCGTCGACGTCTGCGGACGCGGCGGTTCTGACCAGATCGAGCGCCTGCTCCATCTCTTCATCAAAGATCAGGGTGTTCAGCGCCAAATGCACCTTGACCCCTCTTTGATGACAGAATCTGACGCATTCGCGCAGTTCTTCATCATCAAAATTATGTGCTGAAGCGCGAGCGGAAAAGCGCTTGGAACCGACATATACCGCGTCGGCGCCGCTGTGGACGGCGGCGATCACGCTGTCGAATCCGCCCGCCGGGGATAATATCTCGATTTTATTCATCTAATTCAAAGAAAGAATACTGCCGCTGTTGGGTATAACCCTTTTGCTCCTTGTCCTTTGCCTTTTGCTGATAAGGATTGACATGGTTATGCTCGTGGCGGTTTTTCTTCTTTTTCTCAGGCTTGACGACCTCCTCTTCCATATCGAAGAAAAGATCATCCTCCGCGGTGATTGGTTTTTCCTGTTCCGCGGGCGCTTCTTCGGGCAGGGGGATTTCTTCATCGGCAGGCTGCTGATTCTTCAAAGATTCGATCTGCTCGTTTGCTTTTTTGATCTGTTCCTGCAGGGATTTGATCTGTTCCTGACTGTCAGCCAACTCTTTTTTCGCGTTTTCCTCAATGGACTGCGCGGACTGACGCTCCTCGATCAGGCGCTCATACTCCGCTTTGAGCAGATTATAATCACTGACGAGCTTGGCGTTATTGTCCTGCAGTCGCTCGATCTCCTGCACATAATCCTTGATCTGCTCCTTGACGGCGGCGATGTTCTCGCGGTCAAGCACACTGTCGTCGGCGTAATCCATCGCGGTGAGCACGGCGGCGCGTTCACGGGTCATATTGCCCGACAGCACAAGAGAATTGATGCGCGCGTCGATCTCGGACGCGATATCTCTGACATATTTTTCACTTTTGTCGGTGAGGATCGTGAACCGCTGTCCCGCGGCAAAGACACTCACCTTGATTTTGTTGTTTTCCATATGCATCATCCATTTACCTTATATGCCTCCCTTTCCTAAGGGAGGTGGCTCGTACACGTGTACGAGCCGGAGGGTTTTTACTTTTGTTAAGAGGTCTTTTAAATTATTCTTCCGTTGTTTCCTCGATCATGTCCTCGGGAGCTTCGGCGTTTTCGTCATTCTCCGCACTTGTGGCTTCTTCCTCGTCATGCGGTGCGCCGGAGACGGAAACGACCTTGTTGTCGCCCTTGATCTTCATGATGGTAACACCCTTGGACGGGCGGGAGCATACGCGGATGGTGGAGGCGAGGATGCGGATGATGACGCCGTTTTCGCTGATGATGATGACGTCATCCTCCAGCGGTACGACGGTCAGTGCGGCAACGTCGCCGTATTTGTTGACATGGTAGTTGGTCAGACCCTTACCGCCTCTGCTCTGTAAGCGATAATCATTCGGGGAGCTGAGTCGTCCGTAACCGGTCTCGGAGACGGTGAGGATCAGCTTGCCCTCTTCGATGATGCTCATACCGACGACGCTGTCGCCCTCTTTGAGCTTGAGAGCTTTGACGCCGCGCGCCAAACGTCCCATCGGACGAACGTCGGTCTCTTTGAAGCGGATCGCCATACCCTTCTTGGTGGCGATGATGACCTCATTGTTGCCGTCGGTCATGCGTACCCATGCGAGCTCGTCACCCTCGTTGAGGTCGAGCGCGATCAGACCGCCCTTACGCGCGGTATTATACGCGTTGAGCGCGATACGCTTGATGATACCCTGACGGGTGACCATGATCAGATATTTATCCTCTTCAAACTCGGGGATGCGGATCATCGAGGTGACCTTTTCATCCGCGGCAAGCGGCAGGATGTTGGCGATATTGATGCCCTTGCTCTGGCGGGTGGACTCGGGAATCTCATAACACTTGATGCGATAGACACGTCCCTTGTTGGTGAAGAACAGGTTGTAGTCGTGGGAGTTCGACAGGAACATTTCCGTCGCGACGTCCTCATCACGGCGGGTCATGCCCGCGACGCCCCTGCCGCCTCTGCGCTGGGTTTTGTAGGTGTCATGCGGCAGACGTTTGATGTAACCGAACTTGGTCATCGTGACGACGCAGTCCTCCTGCGGGATGAGATCTTCGATATCGACCTCGCCGGTGACGGCGCAGATCTCGGTACGTCTGGGGTCGCTGTATTTATTGCGGATCTCAAGCGCCTCTTCCTTGACGATAGACAGGCGCTTGTCTTCGCTTTCGATGATCTCG
>ONUI01000150.1 GCA_900320995.1 uncultured Eubacteriales bacterium | reverse complement strand
CTTGCGGTCGATCTTGTACGCGATGATCCGCGCCCTTAATTGATGGTAGCTGTCGGATACGATCGCGATACTGTCGCCGAGCTGACGCTCCCTGAGGATTCTGACGGAATAGAGCAGGTTTTGCTCAGTATTGACGCTTTGATCCTCGACGATGATCCTGTCCGGATCGACGCCGTCCTTAAGCATATTCTCCAAAATGCACGTCGCTTCGCTCATCGGCTCGTTATCTCCCTGACCGCCGCTCGCGATCGCCTTTACCACGGGATTCCGATCAAGATAGTTTTCCGCCGCTTTGATTCGCTGTAACAGCAGTCTGCTCGCGCCCCACGGCTTCACCTGCGCGCCTAAGATGACCGCGGTCGCGTTCTTCTTCGGCTTGATCTTCATCGCGGCGATCATGCATATGCTGACAACAACGGCGTAGACCGCAAACAGAATACAGCCGTATTTAACAGTCAGCCAGATGATTTTGGTGATCGTGTTTTGCAGCATGAACGCGTCCAGTTGATGATACACTGAGCTGAAAGCCGTCCGAAACAACGCGATCAGGCAAATGACTACACCCAGCAGATTGCCCGCCTTGAAGATGTGAAAACGAATAGGCAAGAGGAACCACAGCAGAAAGATCACCTCGATCACGATTGCGATGATCCTCAGTACATTTTGCATTATGACTCCTGTGCCGCTCTGAGCGCGTGCGCGAGCTGATCGGGACAGGAAGTGCCTCTGCCGGCACAGTCAATGCCCTCCAAGCGCTCGATTGCCTCATCGACCTCCATGCCCTGCACCAATCTGCCGATGCCCTGCAAGTTGCCGTTACAGCCGCCTAAGAAGCGACAGCTCTTGATGACGTCATCCTCGATCTCCAGCTCGATCATGCGTGAGCAAACGCCGCGGGGGATATAGGTATATTTCATATGTAACACCTCAAATTCATCAATAATGAAAAAGGCTCGCCTGAGCGAACCTTTGGAGCGGATAACGGGACTCGAACCCGCAACATCAACCTTGGGAAGGTTGCGCTCTACCATTGAACTACATCCGCGAATCTACTTGATAGTATAATACGGAAAACAGGATTCGTCAAGCAAGCTGACAAAATATCTTCTATATTTCTCATAGAAATTGAATTTCCGTATAATTTGTGCTATAATAATCTTCAATCTTCGTTTAAGGTGAAAGAAATGTCAATTCAAATCAATCTCGGTCAGTGGAAGAGCGTATTCGCCGTACCCTCGTCCGTTGTCGATCAACATATCAAGATCGCCTCCGAATCCCAGCTCAAGGTCCTGCTGTATCTGCTGCGTCATTCGGATGAAAACAACAGCGCCGATCAAATCGGCGACACGCTGCGTTTATCCGCGGAGGAAGTGCAAAATGCCGTTGACTTCTGGATCGAGCGCGATCTGCTCACACAACAAAATGACGGGTTGGCTCCCGCGTCCGCGCCGCAGCCCGCAATCACGACGGCTCAGCCCGTTGTCACGGAGGAAGTTCCCAAAAAGCCTCGCACGACGATCTCCCGCGCGCAGCGTCCCGATCCGATGTTTGTGTCCAAGCTCCTGCAGGAAAACGCCATTTTAGCGGATTTGTTAGATGACGTACAAAGAATCCTGAACAAGCCGTTATCTCCGGGAGATACCGCCACCATCGTGATGCTGTACGATTCCTTCGGTCTGCCGTGTGAAGTGATCCTGATGCTTCTGACCTATCTTGAAGAGATCGGAAGCGCCAATATGCGCGCGATCGAGCGCTATGGCATCCAATGGGCGGATAAAGGGATCAAAACCGTTGACGAAGCCGGTCAGGAGACCGCTCGCATGAAAGCTTCGCGTGAAGCATGGGGGAGAGTGTCCACTCTGCTCGGCATCCGCAATGTCGGCAACCCCACCAAGGCGCAGATGGAAAACGCCGATCGCTGGCTCAACACATGGCAGTTCAGCGACGAGATGATCACCGAAGCGTATGAACGCTGTGTCAACACCAAGGGTACCTATAACATCAGCTATATCAACGCGATCCTCAAACGCTGGTATGAAAAAGGGATCAAATCCCTCGACACGCTCCAAAAGGAAGAAAGCGCCAAGCAAAGAAAGCCCAAGTCCAAGCCAAAGAGCGGCAAGGGCTCCGTATTCTCGGTAGAGGGCGCGTCCTTTGACGTCAAGAAATACGAGGATACATCCTTATTCGACGACTAATCATCATTCAATAGTAACGAGGAAACATCATGCCTTATTCACAGGAAATCTATCATATCGCAAAAGAACGCTTGTCCGAACGCCGTCAACAGGCGCTGCGGATGGCTGACTTCAACCGTGAACAGCTTTTCAAAGAGATCCCGCGCCTGAGCGAGATCAACAGCGAGCTGCTCAGCATCGGCGCGGCAATCGCAAAGGCTGTCGTCACCAATACACCCGGTGAGAACGAAAAGCTACGACAGCTCAGCGAGAAAAGCCTGCAATTACAGGATGAACAGGAAAAGCTGCTCGAAGCGCATCATATCGATAAAGCGATCTTAGAGCCGCATTATTACTGCGCCAAATGCGGTGATACCGGCTATATCGAAGAAGATAACCGCACCACTGTGTGCGATTGTCTGCAAAAGCTCATGGCGGACGTCGCGAGTGAACAGCTCAGCGCCGACCTGCCGCTGAGTGAATGTACCTTCGAGAATTTCAACACGGAGTATTACAGCAAAGAACCCGACGCGATGGGCAAGATCCCGTACAACAGGATGACCAATATCTATCAATATTGTATCAACTACGCCGATACCTTCAGTACGCACAGCAATAGCCTGTTGATGAAGGGCGGTACGGGACTGGGCAAGACCCATCTGAGCCTCGCCATCGCCAACGAGGTCATCAAAAAGGGCGTGTCCGTCATCTACACTTCCGCTCCGCAGATCCTCTCCAAGCTCGAACGCGAGCATTTCAACTACCGCTATCACGATCAGGAGGATACCTTCAACTCCCTGCTCAAGTGCGATCTATTGATCTTAGATGATCTGGGCACGGAGTTTGTGTCGGATTTCACACGCTCCTGCGTCTATAATCTGTTCAATTCACGGATCTTGGCGAACAAACCGATGATCATCAGCACCAATCTGCAATTAGAAGAACTGATCACGACCTACTCTCAGCGCTTTGTGTCACGCCTGATCGGATCATGCGACAGGCTGGATTTCATCGGCGAGGATATCTAAAAGTGCAATGCGGAATTGTGTAAGGGTAGCACAGCAGACTCTGACTCTGTATGTCTGGGTTCGAATCCTAGTTCCGCAGCCATTGGCCCCGAATACATTTCGGGGCTGTTTTATCGAGGTGTGGCGCAGTTTGGTAGCGCGCTTCGTTCGGGACGAAGAGGTCGCAGGTTCAAATCCTGTCACCTCGACCATAGAAAAAGAGGCATCCTTTCGGATGTCTCTTTTTCTATTTCATCCAGCAAAGGAGAGGTGACAGGATTTGAAGGCGAACGTGCCCGCGATATAAGCGTCAGCGCATATCGCGGGTATCAACAGTCCTGTGGACTGTTGATAGTGAGAGCGTAGATCAAACTTCGGACAGGCGGTGTCGATCCGAAGGCGAGGTAGTTATTACCCAAAAGATCAAACGGATGTCACCTCATACTGCTTCAGCAGTCCTTTTTATTTGGTCGAAATAGGAATGTGACAGGATTTGAAAGGGCGTTAAGAAAACAGTCCGGCGGACTGTTTTTAGCCCGTGGAGTTAGGTAAAGGCAAGTCAGGAGCAGCGTGCATCATGCGATATGACTGTATTCTCCATATTCAGCGTCGTCACCTCGACCATATAAAAATGTGACAGGATTTGAAGGCGAACGTGCCCGCAATATAAGCGCCAGCGCATATCGCGGGTATCAACAGTCCTGTGGACTGTTGATAGTGAGAGCGTAGATCAAACTTCGTACAGGAGGTGTCGCTCCGAAGGCGAGGTAGTTATTACCCAAAAGATCAAACGGATGTCACCTCATACTGCTTCGGCAGTCCTTTTTATTTGGTCGAAATAGGAATTTGACAGGATTTGAAAGGGCGTTAAGAAAACAGTCCGGCGGACTGTTTTTAGCCCGTGGAGTTAGGTAAAGGCAAGTCAGGAGCAGCGTACAACATGCGATATGAATGTGATCTCCATATTCAACGTCGTCACCTCGACCATAGAAAAAGGGGCATCCTTTCGGATGCCTCTTTTTCTATTTCATCCAGCAAAGGAGAGGTGACAGGATTTGAAGGCGAACGTGCCTGCTTGAAGCATAATACAAAATGATTGTGTTTTGAAGAATAATGTGATATACTATTTTTATGGAGGTGTTATATATGATGTACCCCTATCTGACACTTGATGATGAAACCGAGATTGTTCATTCGGAAATGTTGAGTGACAATACGGTTAAGGTTTATATTGAAAAGCCCGATGAAAAGGATGGCTTTCATCACGCGATCTGTTTTCTGCCGAAATATGAGTGGAAGGACATCTTCGGCTTTACCGAAGACGATATTAAAAAGTATCAATCAATTATTGAAAACAACGCTCATCTGATTATCGAGCTATCTCAAAACGGAGGATTTGACCATGCCTCAGGTTTTTAAGATCGGTTCCTTTTGGGTTTACTTTTGGGCAAACGAGAACAAACCGCTTGAGCCTGTACACGTTCATGCGTCAAAAGGTAAACCTACCGCTAACGCAACAAAGTTTTGGATTACAAAATCAGGTAAATGCTTACTTGCCAATAACAATTCGGACTATGACAGTAAAACTCTCAATTACCTGATTAAAGCGATCGAAGCTAACAACAATCTTGTTAAAGAAAAATGGCTGTCTTTCTTCGGAGAGTTCACCTACTATTGCTGATTATGTACACAAGGGACACTTTTAAAGTGTCCCTTTCATTGTTGTAACGATAACCGAGCTCAATATCATCCCATATTCATCATTTGCTCTTCGATTTGAGGAATGTAAAACTTTGCCAAGCCGCGACCGTTCGGATGGATACCGCGACCGTTATCGCCGTCATTATCATCAAAAATATAATTTCGATAACAATATCGATAATTACCGTCGAACCCGGATCGATATAAATCGGCTACATAGGATTGATTCCCGCCGTATTCTTCAGTCAATTCACAAGCTCCTTCACCGTATACTTTTTGGTTATATATCGTACCCCAATTCATTTCATGTGAACGGACAAAAATAATGGGAGCATTTTTCATTTTACTGTTATTCGCCTCGGGATCGGTGCCCGCCATCAGCTTAATCGCTTTGATGAAGCCGGACTCAAAGGAGCTTTCGGTTGCGTAATACGCCGGCAACAATGTTTTTCTGTGGCCGTACCGATTATGGTATTCCGTTCTCTCAGACCAACCCGAATACTCGTCCGCGGGGCAGTAATCATAATCATATACACGACCGGTCTTTTGGACAGAATATCGGACATTCGGTAAACCGGTATCGTTTGTACCGCCGTTGAATATGATCAAATCCGCCCGCTGACCTTCTCTGATAGCCGTTCGCACTTGATTGGGGATATGAGATTTATACGGAGCGTCAAACGCAAATTGCCATTCTGCCGAAGATCCTCTGCTTGTATTAGGGGAAAGCTCTACTGCCATCGTAGCGCCGGGGTAGGAATAATCGATATATTTCATACCGTACTTCGTGCCGATCATATCACAGATTCCTTCATAGCGGGTATAATCATAACGAGCATATCGTTTTTCCGGATAATTGTTGCGCTCATCATCCGGGAGTGTATCCTTATATCCCTTATTGCTGTTGATGGGATCACCGCGTCCGTGTACAATACTGTCACCGAAAGTGACCAGTTGTTTGCCGTGCCACTTTTTATACAGCTTCAAGCATTCGATACAGTGATCCATCTCATCGGCAGTGACCAAACGATTCGGATACAGTTTTCCGTAATAATCAGGCAGGAACCAACCGTAATGTGCCGCTGTATTGATACTTCGATTCATGGTATCCTTGGCGTAATAATAATCATCATCCCGGGTCAGCATGGATGTATTGTTCGCAGCATTATGGATCGAGCTGATCGGTTTTGTCGGATATTGATACGCGAGCTTGAGACTGTTCGCGATAAACTGTCTGGTGGGCGCAACATCTCTTAACGAAATCAGCCAGTCACGTGTTCCGGCGTTATAAAAGCCGTAATCATAGGCAGCTTCCATCACAGAGGAAGCCCCGTCACCGTTATAACCCGGACACTCCGCAAAATCGGAATCATAAAGATCCATCGACCACATCAGCGCGTAATACCAACCCGCGGCATCGGTGATCATCGGACGATATTCGAGCGTGTCGGAATAATCCTTTGGCATATGATACGGTGTAACACCCGCGTCGCTCAATTTGTACTTACCATCGGTCGCGTAAACACGGTAGGCGCGCAGGCGTGTGACGTCACTAAGCTCAGGTGATGTGGGCGTATGTTCAAATGACGTACCGGTGTAATCCGTCGCGATCGTTCTCCATGTGTTCTCACCTGCATAACGCATTTCAATATTATACATCGGCGCTGTATTCGTCCATGAAAAGCTGTAGGTATAGGTATCGTCATCATTATGCTTGCTTGTCACTTTGCCTGCAACGGGCATATCATAGTATTTCACATACCAACCGGACGAATTAAAATCCGAAAGGAACGATGCTTCATTCTTATCGATGCATCGAATCGTATAGGTATAACCCTTACCGGCGTGAACATCGCGTTCCACAAACGAGGTGTTCGATGTGGTCGTCATTCTGTTCCAGCCGTCCGAGGATCTGTAATATATGCGATACAAAACATTGTAACCCTTACTGTCCCATGAGAATCTGATACCGCCGTCAATTGCCTCGATTTCCGTGAATTCGGGTACAGACACATTGGCGGCTGTCACTGCCGGTACATAGGAACCCGCGAAAACCGATAACAAAACGATGGCGATCAGGATAATACAGAGAGAGCGTTTCATAACAGACATGCATTTTTTCATTGTGATTCTCCTCTTTGGAATTTGCGTTGAGGTCGATCGATAAATAAGAAGCCATGTCACTGGATGATGCGACCGGTCGACTGTAATTATAGATACAGAATATGGTAAAAAAGTTTTATGATTTCATAAGTTTTTTGTCGAACTGGAAAACAATCATACAGAAAAGGACAGTTGAGCGCGAATCAAGGCGCTCTCTTTTTGTTACAACATTGAAATTTTATCATTTTCAACGAGAATTATAGACGGTATCCGATGTGATACAATGGGTGACGATCTTAATGACAGAGGTATATCATGACGAATTTAGATGAAATCAAAGCACAGTTCTCAACGGGCTTGCCGAGCCGTGGCAGATCCTCGCGATCACCTTCACCAATAAGGCGGCGGGTGAGCTGAAGGAAAGGATCGAAGCCGTCGGCGGCGAGGGCGCCGAGGAAGTATGGGCGGCGACCTTCCATTCCACCTGCGCGCGTATTCTCAGACGTTGGGGCGACCGACTCGGCTTTACGAGCCACTTCACCATTTATGATACCGATGATTCACGCCGCTTGATGAAAGAGATCATGAAGCAGCTGAACATCGACGAGAAGTTCCTTTCTCATAAAACCGTCCTCAACGAGATCTCGAAGTATAAGGATAAGATGAAGGAACCGAAGGACGTCAAAACCGACGCTTCCTACGACAGCCGGTTGAAGTATATCGCGCAGGCGTATGAGCTGTATCAGCAGCGCTTGCTGACCTCCGACGCGATGGACTTCGACGATCTGATCTGCAACACCATCAAGCTGTTTGAGCAGAATCAGGATGTGCTCGAATTCTATCAGCGCCGTTTCAAATACATCATGGTGGACGAGTATCAGGACACCAACAAGAGTCAATATCAATTGATCAATCTGCTTTCCCGCGCGAGAAACAATCTGTGCGTCGTCGGTGATGACGACCAGAGTATCTACCGTTTCCGCGGCGCGACGATCGAAAACATCCTCAGCTTTGAGAACGAGTTCAAGGGCGCTGTCGTCATTCGTCTGGAGCAGAATTACCGCAGTACAGGCACCATCCTCGACGCGGCGAACCACGTGATCAAGAACAATGTCGAGCGCAAGGGCAAGACCTTATGGACAGAGAATCCGCAGGGTGAGCGCATCACCGTGCATACCGCGCCGAACGAGAGGGAAGAGGCGATGTATATCGCGCGCACCATCCTTGACGGCGCCGCCGCGGGCCGCAGCTTCTCCGATTACGCGATCCTTTACCGCATGAACGCCCAGAGTAACGCGGTCGAGCAGGCGCTATCCCGTTCGGGAATCCCGCACCGCGTGATCGGCGGTCACCGCTTCTATGACCGTGAAGAGATCAAGGATATGACGTCCTACTTACAGGTCATCAACAATCCGCATGACGACATCCGTCTGCGCCGCATCATCAACAAGCCCAAGCGCGCGATCGGTGAAGCAACCATGACAAAGGTAGCCGAGATCGGCGCCGGGATCGGAGAAAGCGTCTATTCCGTCATCAAGCACGCATCCGATTATCCCACCTTGTCCCGTGCCGCTGTGAAGCTCGAGAATTTTGCCAAGCTCATCGACGGTCTGATCGAAGCGTCGGAATCAGGCGATTATTCTATTGCAGAATTATACAATCTGATCTTAGAACATACCGACTACAAGAATTATCTGATCGCCGAGAAGGATGATTACGAACAGCGCATCGAGAATATCGACGAGCTGTCCTCCAACATCATCAAGTTCCAGGAGGATTACGGAGATGACGCGACCTTGGGCGCTTTTCTCGAAGAGATCTCTCTGATGACGGATATCGACAACTATGACGCCGAGACCGACAGTGTCGTGATGATGACGCTCCATTCCGCGAAGGGTCTGGAATTCCCGGTCGTTTTCATTCCCGGTATGGAGGACGGCGTATTTCCGTCGATGGCGACCATCATGGAAGCGGGCGAGTTGAACGAAGAACGCCGCTTGGCGTACGTCGGCATCACCCGCGCAAAGGAAAAGCTCTATTTGATCAAGACGCGTGAGCGTATGCTGTTCGGCTCCACGACCCATAACCGTGAATCGCGCTTTGTCAGCGAGATCCCCGGCGAGCTGGTTGAGAGAACGGGCAACGAAAATGTATACGCCAACCACAAATTCGAGTATCAGCCGCAGCAGAAGTTCGATCCCTTCGCAAAGAAAAAGCCCGTCACACAGCCCACAACCAACAAATACAGCGTGGGCAATACCGTTTTTCACAAGGTATTCGGCACCGGAATGATACTTACCGCTACGCCGATGGGTAACGATACCATGCTGGAAATCGCCTTTGATAAGGTCGGCACCAAAACGCTGATGGCGAACTTCGCCAAGATGGAGATCATCAAATAAGTTAACATATATGTTGAGATTGCCACAGTCATCAGCTCAAGTGCTGATGACTTCGCAATGACGATCTATTTTATTCACAAAACAAGAAAACCTCCGTATTATGTAATGATGTAATCCATCAAATACATTTTTGGAGGTTTTACTTATGCCTGATAATGTAAATGAAACGGCAGCCGCGCGTACTCAGGGCGAACCGGTCTGCATTGACGCCAGGCGCGTATATGACAGCTGCGGCGACAAAGACTGTCTGTCCGACCTTCCTGTCTATCTCAGCGACGCTTCTCAGGCGCTGATCGACAACGCGGTCAACGTCCGTATCCGTAACGCGGATGTACTGAACGTGATGTTGGATATCGAGCCGGTACCCTTTAACCGCGGCTTCTATTCCATCGACATCACCTTCTTCTTTTCCGTCACACTGGACGTCTATTCCTCTCCCAACACCGCGCCTCAGCAGGTCGAGGGCTTGTGTATCTCGGACAAAAAGGTGATCCTGTACGGCTCGGAGGGCAATGTCCGCGTATTCTCGTCGGATATGACGGCGGATGATTATGATACACAGAACACGCCTGCCCGCAGTCTGCCGACCGCCAATGTACAGGTCGCGAAGCCGATCGCGTTGGCAGTTAATGTCAAAGGCAAAAAGCCCTGTCACAAGGTGTGCCACAAGATCCCGTCCGCGGTGCTGCAGCAGATCGGCGGCAATATCAGCGAGAGGGGAGAGCGCGTTGTGCTCGCGACCCTCGGCGTATTCTCTATCGTACAGCTCCTGCGCAATGTGCAGATGCTGATCCCGTCCTACGATTTCTGTATTCCCGAAAAGCGCTGTGAAAGCTCGACCGACAGCCCTTGCGAGATGTTCTCGCGCCTCGACTTCCCGACAGACGAATTCTTCCCGCCGAATGTTGTGGAGAATAATCCCGATAACGGCGGCGGTTGCGGCTGCGGCTGCAACGATTAGTCATCACATAACAGAACCCTCTTGCCGACAAAGCAAGAGGGTCATTTTATGTTCGCAGGTTCTTTTTGTGTTGGTTATAATCCCAGTCGATCAGCTCTTCGCCCTTGACGATGTACGCTTTATCCGCCAACAGCGCCAGCGGTTCATCGGAAT
>ONUI01000194.1 GCA_900320995.1 uncultured Eubacteriales bacterium | reverse complement strand
TTCCACCCTCACCCAGCAGCTCGTCAAGAACATCACCGACGACAGCGAGGTTTCTCTCACCCGTAAGCTCAGAGAGATCTTCCGCTCGCTGAACATCGAGCGCGAATACAGCAAGGACGATATCATCGAAGCGTATCTGAACGTCGTTAACTTCGGTAACAACTGTCAGGGCGTTGAATCAGCCGCGCAGCTGTATTTTGACAAACCCATCGGCGAATGTACCGTCGCGGAATGCGCGGCGATCGCCGGTATCACGCAGAACCCGTCGCGATGGAATCCGCTGCTCTATCCCGAGAACAACAAAGAGCGACGAGAGACCGTGCTCGATCAGATGTATGAGCAGGAGATGCTCACTAAGGCGGAATATGACACTGCGATGGCGGAATCCGCCAATATGACCTTCGTCGGCTTCAGCGATGACAGCGACGACGAAGACGATGACGAGGACAACACCAAAATCCAGAACTGGTATATCGACCAGATGTACTGGGATCTGTGCCGCGACCTCGCGAAATACTATGACATCAGTGAGGACGCCGCTTCCTTAAAGCTCTATTCCGAGGGCCTTAAGATCTACTGCGCGATGGATACCGAAGCACAGGAAATGATCGAGAAGGAAGCGCTCAAATCCGCCACGGATTATGACTACGACCTACAGACAGCCATGACGATGGTCGGCTATGACGGACGGGTCATCGCGACGGTCGGCTCTTCGAGAGAAAAAGAAGGTAACCTCGAATGGGACCGCGCGTCGCACTCGGTACTCCAGCCCGGTTCCTCCATCAAGGCGATCATCCCCTACCCCATGGCGATCGATAAGGATATCTACAACTACTCGTCCCTCGCCAAGGATCAGCCGATCGAAAAATGGAAGGTGGACGGCTACGGCAACTTCATCGCGGGTCCTCCGAACTCCTATAACGGCTATCATCAGTATATGACGGTACCCGAGGCGCTTTCATGGTCATCCAACGCCGCGGCAGTACAAACGCTCGAGCTGGTCGGCATCAACGACGCGTATGAGCAGGCGACCAACAACCTCGGCTTCAAAAACCTCGGTGAAGCGGACAAGACCAACGTCGGTTCTCTCTCTCTGGGCGGTATGGAAGGCGGCGTTACGGTACGCGAGATGGCTGCCGCGATGGAATACGTCGGCAACGGCGGTCTGTACTATGAACCGTACACCTACTACTATGTCACCGACCAGAACGACAGGGTCATCCTTGACAACCGCAACAACCTGCCTCAGGAGGCTTACACCCCCGAGACGGCTTACAAGATGAACCGTCTGCTGAAATACAACGTTATGACGTCGACCCACACCGCTTCCTCCTATGCCCAGATCCAAGGCTGGGATATCGCGGGCAAGACCGGTACGACGGACTACGACCGCGACCTGTGGTTCGTCGGCGCGTCACCCTACTGCACGCTAGCGTGCTGGATGGGTTACGACCAGCCTGACAGTGTCAACTTCTACGGTCTGTCGACGATCGTCTGGCAGAAGGTCATGTCGAACTATCTCAAGGGTAAGGAATACAAAGAATTCACGATGCCCGATACTATCGTGACCGCGACCTACTGTAAGGGCTCCGGACTCTTGGCGGCGTCGTACTGTACCGATACCGCGACCGGCTATTATACCGAGGACGATATGCCGACCTACTGTAACGGCGTGCATACCGCGGGCGGTCTCGTAGGAGACGGCACCGTCGGAGCGTATAATCCCTCAGCGGCATATGACAGCGGTGAGACCTACGCGGGCGGATCGTCATCCTACAGCGGGTCTGATTCCGGCACGAGCAGCGGCTCGGCGTCCGGCGCAGACAGTGGCACGCCATCCGGCGCAGACAGCGCGGCATCCGCTGCTGACAGCGGCTCGGCATCTGGCGCAGACAGCGGCTCGGCATCCGGCGGTGGTTCAGCATCCGGCAGCGGTGAGCAAGTTAATCCGCCTGAGAACGAAAACGGCGACAACAGTTAAATAAGATAAGGAGAAATCTGAATATTATGATATCTGTAGCGATCATGGGTCACGGCGTCGTCGGAGGCGGCGTCGCGGAGATCCTGTATACACACAAACAAAAGCTCTTTGCCGCGATCGGCGAAGAGATCAATGTCAAGCACATCCTCGACCTCAGAGAATTCCCGGATTCTCCCTACGCGGATCGATTCACTAAAGACTTCAACGATATCGTCAATGATATCGAGGTGCGCGTTGTCGTCGAAACCATGGGCGGTTTACATCCCGCCTATGAGTTCGTCAAGGAATGTCTGAGCAACGGCAAGAGCGTCGTCACCTCCAACAAGGAGCTGGTCGCCGCTTACGGCGCGGAGCTCTTGGCGATCGCGTCCGAGCAGAACGCCAACTTCATGTTTGAAGCGGCGGTCGGCGGCGGTATCCCGATCATCCGTCCGATCAACCAGTGTCTGGTCGCGAACAACGTCAGCGAGATCGCGGGTATCCTCAACGGCACCACCAACTTCATCCTGACCAAGATGATCCACGAGGGCATGGGCTTTGATGAAGCGCTCAAGCTCGCGCAGGAGCTTGGTTACGCGGAGCGCAATCCCGAGGCGGACGTCGAGGGTCACGACGCGTGCCGTAAGATCTGTATCCTCGCCTCTCTCGCGTTCGGCAAGCATATCTATCCCGACGCGGTACATACCGAGGGTATCTCAAAAATCAAAGCGGCTGACGTGGAATACGCGGACGCATGGGGCGGCGTGATCAAGCTGATCGGCTCCGTCAAGAAGCTCGACAAGGACACCATCGACATCATCGTAGCGCCGATGTTTGTCCCGAATGAAAGCCAGCTCGCCAACATCGACGATGTATTCAACGGAATCATGGTGCGCGGCGACTGTACCGGCGACGTGGTATTCTACGGCAAGGGCGCGGGTAAGCTGCCCACCGCCTCAGCGGTAGTCGCGGACGTTGTGGACAGCATCAAGCATCTCAAATCCCGCAAGTACCTCTCGTGGGCGGATTCGGACAACAGCTCCGTCCTCCCCTATCAGGAGAGCGTGCGCGCGATGTATTTGCGCGGCGTCGCGGAAGACACTGCCGCCGCATATGATAAGGCAAAGGCAGTCTTCGGCGAGATCCATGTTCTGAACAAGGACAACGCTCCCGCAAACGAAGTCGCCTTCATCACCGAGCCGATGGCGCTGAGCGACTTTGAAGCAAAGAAAGCAGCGCTCGACGGCATGACGATCGAATCCGTCATCCGCATCGGAGACCTATAACAAATTGATAATTGACAGTTGAAAATGGAAAATTTATTTTGAGATTACTGTCATCTGTATTCATCGGTATTTTTCAACTTTCCACTTTCCATTTTCAATTTAAATATTGGGGGTAATGAAAAACATGAGTTTGATCGTAATGAAGTTCGGCGGTACATCCGTCAAGGACGCCGAACGCGTACGTAATGTAGCCGGTATCGTTACCGACAGCTACAAGCAAGGCAACA
>ONUI01000159.1 GCA_900320995.1 uncultured Eubacteriales bacterium | reverse complement strand
ATCCGGATAGGTTTCTTTATCCTCGTTGCAGGAGCGGAGGATATACCGTCCGTCCTCTTTGATAAGTTGCTTCAAGTTGTTCTTGCCTTCGTATAAAGCAACGACATAATCGCCGTCATTCGCGCCCTTTTGCTGTCTGACAATGACATAATCTCCGGGGTGGATACCCGCGTCGATCATGGATTCACCCTTTGCGATCAGCGCAAAGAAGTTGCCTTTGCCGACGATGCTCTCAGGCATACGGATATACTCGATGACCGTCTCTTCCTCTTCCTGACCTTCACCGCAGGAGACATAGCCGAGGACTTTCATATACCTTGAGGGGCTTTCCATACCCATCTCTGTTGTATTGATACTTCTTCGACCGTCATATTGAAGCACGCCGTTTTCGTTCATCTCTTTGAGGTAACGATGGACAGAAGAGAGAGGAACTCCCGTTCCTGCTACGATATCTCTGACAGAAGGATAGCGCACATTCTCAGCATAATACTGATTGATATATTCAACTATTCCGCTGTATCTTTCAATTCTTTTCTTACCCATAAACTCACCTAACTAACAAAGCACACTTTGAAACAGAATGTTTTAATACCGAAAGAATAACATATTTGTAATCTGTTGTCAATAGCTTTGAAACAAAAAGTTCTATTTTTATTCAACTGATACCGGTTGCCTTGTTCTTTGTTGGTACTTAAATAATACATTGCAGAAAAAATCGAACACGCTGAGAAAAAGAACGGCGCCGATTAAAAACGCATCCGAAAAACAACTTGACAACCGCTGAAACCTAAGCTATCCGTGAACACTGTTTGATTCAACAAAATACGACAGTTTTTTTGTAAAAGATAAACAAAGACAGAAATCAAAATGTTGAAGGGGCTATCGCTACGATCAATGCGACAGCCCCTTTTCTCAATATGAGCGGCAAAAGAGTGAGTAAATAGATTTGAAAGCGAGCGTTTCCTTAAACTTCCTTACGCTCACAGCTTTTTGATGGCGTTCTTCATCGACCTGACATATTCTCCGACGAACGCAGGCGCGTTTTTACCGTGCTTCTCGATCAGCTTGATGATCGCGGAGCCGACGATCGCACCGTCTGAGATATCCGCCATCTTCTTCGCCTGTTCAGGCGTTGAGATACCGAAGCCGATTGCGCAGGGGGTATCTGTGTTTTCCCTGATGACTTTGACGATGGAAGCAAGATCGGTCTTGATCTCGCTGCGCATACCGGTCACGCCGAGGCTGGAAACAACATAGATGAAGCCGTCCGCTTCCTTAGCGATCATCGCGATACGGTTCTCGGAGGTCGGCGCGATCAGCGAAACAAGATCGACGCCGTACTTACGGCAGATCGGGAGGAATTCGTCCTTTTCTTCAAAGGGCAGATCAGGCAGGATCAGTCCGTCTATCCCGATTGCCCTACAGGTCGATATAAACCTTTCTGCGCCGTAGGAGAACACGACGTTCGCGTATGTCATAAAGACCATCGGAACACTGACGTCGCGGCGCAGTTCTTTGACGAGGGCAAATACACGATCGGTCGTGACGCCGCGTGATAGCGCTCTGAGATTCGCCCCTTGTATCACAGGGCCTTCCGCTGTAGGATCGGAGAACGGGATACCCAGCTCGATCAGGTCGGCGCCGTTTTCAGCGGCAGAGCGGACGACCGCCGCGGTGGTTTCCAAGTCGGGATCGCCACAGGTGATGAAAGGGATGAACGCCTTTCCGTTTTCAAACGCTTTGCGGATATTACTCATGGATATCCTCCCCTCTGTAGCGCGCGATGGCGGCACAGTCCTTGTCGCCTCTGCCGGAGATCGTGATCACGATGATCTTATCCTTATCCATTGTCGGCGCGAGCTTCATCGCGTGCGCGACGGCGTGGGCGGATTCGATGGCGGGGATGATCCCCTCGGTCTTTGCGAGATATTCAAAGGCGCAGACCGCTTCCTCGTCCGTGATCGGCACATATTCCGCGCGTCCGATATCGTGCAGATGGGCGTGCTCGGGTCCTACGCCGGGATAGTCCAGTCCCGCCGAGATGGAATACACAGGAGCGATCTGACCGTATTCGTCCTGACAAAAATAAGATTTCATACCGTGGAAGATGCCGAGCCTGCCGGTGGCGATAGTCGCGGCTGTCTCAAAGGTTTCCACTCCCCTTCCCGCCGCTTCACAGCCGATCAGCCGAACGTCCCTGTCATTGATAAAATGATAAAAGCTGCCGATGGCGTTGGAGCCGCCGCCGACGCAGGCGATCACCGCGTCGGGCAGTCTGCCTTCCTTTTGCCGGATCTGTTCCTTGATCTCCCTGGAGATGACCGCCTGAAAATCGCGGACGATGGTCGGGAACGGATGCGGCCCCATCACGGAACCGAGGCAATAATGGGTGTCGCTGATGCGGGAGGTCCACTCGCGCATTGCTTCCGATACCGCGTCCTTGAGCGTTGCCGTTCCCGTCTTGACGGGAATAACCTGAGCTCCGAGCAGCCGCATACGGTAGACGTTCAGCGCCTGGCGGATCGTGTCCTCCTCCCCCATGAACACCACGCACTCCATCCCCATCAAGGCGGCGGCGGTCGCGGTCGCGACGCCGTGCTGACCCGCTCCCGTCTCCGCGATCAGACGGGTCTTGCCCATCTTTTTCGCAAGGAGCGCCTGTCCGAGGACGTTGTTGATCTTATGCGCACCGGTGTGGTTGAGATCCTCGCGCTTGAGGTAGATCTTCGCGCCGCCGAGGTCGTTCGTCATCTTCTCAGCAAAATACAACCTTGAAGGTCTGCCGGCATATTCGTTGAAAAGCTCCCCGAGTTCTCTGTTGAATTCGGGGTCGTTTTTATAATGATCGTACGCTTTTTCCAGCTCGATCACGGCGTTCATCAGTGTTTCGGGGATGTACTGACCGCCGTGGATACCGAAGCGTCCGTTAGGGTTCGTCATGATCTTTCTTCCTTTCTGACTGCGGCGATAAATGCCGCTGCTTTCTCTCTGTCTTTCAAACCGTCCGTTTCAATACCGGAGCTGACGTCGACCGCGTAAGGCTGCAGAAGCCTGACGGCTTCACGGGCGTTACCGGGCGACAGCCCTCCCGCGAGAAAATACGGTCTTTTGACGTCCCGCAATACCGACCAATCGAATACATTGCCTGTTCCAGCGCCGGAGTCCAGCAGGATATGATCGGCGGTACAGGTTTTTGCCTCGGCGAGATTATGACGGGATTTGATCTGAAACGCCTTGATGATCGGCTGATCGGTACGCTGTCTTAACCTTTGTATATATGCTTCATCCTCGCTGCCGTGGAGCTGAGCGATATCGATGACGCCGTTGTTCAGAAGCGCGGCGACCGTATCGGGCGCTTCATCGACAAACACGCCGACTGCCCGGATATCGGATGACAGCAGTTCTTTTAACTGAGCCGCTTGTTGCGGATCGATATACCGCTTGCTTTTCGGTGCGAACACAAATCCGATATATTCCGGCATTAATTCATTTGCCGTTTGGATATCGCACGGACGTGACAGCCCGCACAGCTTGATCTTTGTCATAGCATACTCCGTAATTCCGCGAGCTTCGCCTTTTTGTCGGGCGCTTTCATCAGCGCTTCGCCGATCAGTACCGCGTCTACACCGATATCACACAGACGCTTGACGTCCTCTGCGTTTTTGACGCCGCTTTCGGAAACGAAAAGGACGTCCTGCGGGATCAGCGATCTGAGCCTTGCGCTGTTATCGGTATCGACCGTAAAATCCTTTAGATTGCGGTTATTAACGCCGATGATCCGCGCGCCGGAGCGGATCGCCGTGTTGACCTCCCGGTCATCATGCGCCTCTACCAGCGCCGACAGACCCAGTTCGTCACAAGTAGCAATATACTCTTTGATCTGCATTTCGCTCAGGATAGAGCAGATCAGCAGCACCGCCGACGCGCCGAGGAGCTTCGCCTCATAGATCATGTATTCGTCAACAGTAAAATCCTTGCGAAGGCAGGGGATCGAAACAGCGGTTGCGATCTCTCTGAGATAGTCATCACTGCCCAAAAACCACTTAGGTTCGGTCAGCACGGAGATGCAGTCCGCGCCTGCCGCCTCATAGTCCTTTGCGATCCGCACATACGGAAAATCCGGAGCGATCAAGCCCTTGGAGGGAGAAGCCTTTTTGCACTCGCAGATAAAGGACATCCCCGACCTTTTCAGCGCGTTTTCAAAAGCGAAAGCTCCCCTCGGCAGATTCTCCGCCTGTCGG
>ONUI01000161.1 GCA_900320995.1 uncultured Eubacteriales bacterium | reverse complement strand
TGCCAGAGTTCTTGTTAAGCTGCTCACGCAATTCTTTGATTGTCGCGTTTAGTTCGGCTATGGTTTGATTAAGCTTTTCAATTTGCTCTAACTGCATTTGATTCTGCTTCATCAACGACTCAATAAACTCTTGTGTAACCGGCATTTGCTCCACCACCTTCGTTACCGATATTATACCAGAATTAACGAAATTTGGCTATACCGCACCCTATTGACGGTTGTACATTTTGACGACCCTGATTTTTAAGAGGCGTTTTTAGTGCCTCTGGAGAGCATAGCGTGCGACCAATTTGTACTTTTTTCATCTGCATGCCTGCTATTCGATATTTCAAAATTTCTTTTGTGCAGGTATACAATTTTTTGTTGTTCTGAATAGTTACAAAAATACATTCATGTTATTATTATTATAATGTAAACTGGACGAATGAACGCTCGGTGTCATTCGCAAAAAATAGAGATTTTTACAGAAAGGAAGTTTTGGAATGAAGAAAAAAACGATTTCACTCGCGCTGTGCTTTGCCATGCTCATTTCAATGCTCGCCGTCGGATTCACCACAACATCCGCTGCGACCGTTGAATCTGCTTCGACAGGGTACAGCAAAATAGAAAGTGCCGACGATTTCTCTTGGGATAACGCCAACGTCTACTTTCTTTTGACCGACCGTTTTTACAACGGCGACACCTCAAACGACCACTCCTACGGCAGAGCTCTTGACGCCAACGGCAACCCCCTTTGCGGCTGGCAGTCCGCGCCCGGCACCTTCCACGGCGGCGACTTCAAGGGTCTGACCCAGAAGATCAACGAGGGTTATTTCGATAACCTCGGCGTAAACGCCATTTGGCTCTCCGCTCCCTACGAGCAGATCCACGGCTATGTTGACTCCGGCGCCGGTCACTTTGCGCACTATTCCTACCACGGCTACTATGTGCTCGACTACACCGAGACCGACAGGAACTTCGGCACCAAGCAAGAGTTCAAAACGCTCGTTGACACCGCGCACGAACACGGCATCCGTATCGTTATGGATATCGTTATGAACCACGCGGGCTACAACAACCTCTTGGATATGGAAACCTACAACTATGGCACCCTTCTTCCGGGCTATGAGCAATATAAATATCAGCTGACCAATGCCGACGCCTTCCATTCGTATGTCGATTATGAAAGTTCGTCAACGGATTGGGGTTGCTGGTGGGGCAACGACTGGGTCCGCAGCGGACTGCCCGGATATACCGGCGGTAACGGCGGCGACGACATCACCCGCCTCCTTAGCGGACTGCCCGACTTCCGCACCGAGTCCACCGCAAGCGTTTCCATCCCGACCTTCCTGCAGACCAAGTGGCAGAAGGAAGGCACCCTCAGCGCCAAGCAGTCAAAGTACAGCAACTGCACCACCGTTTCCGATTATCTCACCACCTGGCTTGCCGAGTGGGTCGAGACCTACGGCGTAGACGGCTTCCGCTGCGACACCTCAAAGCACGTTGAGCTGGCTTCATGGAAAAAGCTCAAGACCAAGTGCGTCACCGCTCTCCAGAATTGGAGAAGAAACAATCCCACCGCCGTCGGCGCAGACTGGGACGAAGACTTCTGGATGACCGGCGAATGCTGGGACTACGGCTCCGGCAAGAGCGAATACCACACCGTGGGCGGCTTTGATTCCATGATCAACTTCTCCTTCTCGGGCAGAAGCCTTGACGGTCCGTCCTCCATCAACAATGTTTATCAGGACTACGCTGACAGGATCAACAGCGATCCCAACTTCAACGTCCTTACCTATAACTCATCTCACGACTCCAACCTTGCGCGCGGAGACCTTTACTGGCAGGGCACCTCGCTCATGCTTTTGCCGGGCGGCGTTCAGCCCTTCTACGGCGACGAAACTAACCGTCCGACGGTACCGGGCATGTCATTCGACGGCCACGGCGGCAGCGGACATTCGCTGCGCAGCGACATGAACTGGAACAGCATCGACACCGACGTGCTTGCTCACTGGCAAAAGGTCGGTAAGTTCCGCAACAATCATGTTGCGGTCGGCGCGGGCGATCATCGTCTTATTTCCGCCTACAACGCATCGACCGGCTACACCTTTGCGCGTACCTATGACGACGGAGATGTAAGCGACGCGGTCGTATGCTGCATCGGCGCACCCGCCAACCAAAATATCACAGTCAACCTCGGCTCCACCTTCGCGAGCGGCAAGACCGTCACCAACGAGTACGACGGCACCACAGCGGTCGTTCAGAACGGCAGCGCTACCTTTAACTCGGGAGCGCAGGGCGTAATCCTGATTTCGGGTCCGCAGTCCACCATCCACATGTCGCTCAAGAGCGAAAAAAGAGCTTTCTACGACAGCATGACCGTAACCGTAAGCCTGCGCGGCGCGGACTACGCAATGGTATCCATCGCGGGCGGAACACCCTTCCGCGTTGTTGACGGACAGACCTTCGAGATCGGCGAAGGCATCGAGGTCGGCGACAGCTTTGACGTCACCATGACAGCCACCAACGCCGTGGAAACCTCCGATATGACCTTCTCTTATAAGAAGAAGGATCCCAACGCCGTTACGCACGTTTACTTCGACAACACCCAGTACAATATGGAATTTGACAGCACTACCGGTCTTTACGTCTATGAAGTCGACGAGGACTTCGCCGACGAGGGCGCTGTAGTATTCAACGCCGGCTCCGGTCAGGCGCAGTATCCCGCCGAGGGCGTCCGCCTCGACATTGAGGGCACCGATAAGATCCTCATCAACAAGACCACCTGGAAGAACTACGAGGGCGAAACAGTTGAAACTCCCGATCCCGGCACGATGCGCACGGTTTACTTCGACAACTCGAGCGCGAACTACACCACTCCCTGCATTCACGTCTGGAATTCCGGTTCCAATGACGCTTACAAGCCCTGGCCGGGCATCACAATGACCAAGGGCGAGGGCAACCTCTACTACGCGTCTTTCCCCGCAACATATGATATGTGCGTGTTCAGCGACAATAAGGCTAACCAGACCGGCGATATCACAATGCCGTCTTATCAGAACGCGCTTTACTCCAACGGCAGCTGGTCCGAGGTTCAGGAGCCGACCGAAGCACCCACCGAAGCGCCTACCGAAGCTCCGACCACACCTGCGACCGAGCCTCAGTCCGGCCAGACTGCCAACGTTACCATCATCGGCATCGACGGCACCTCCAAGGTCAAGACCTTCAACATCGGTGACGAGTTCACCGTATACACCACCCTCAACACCTCTTCCGCTGCTCCCACCGGTATCGCTTCCATCGACGCGACCCAGTCCTTCACCAAGGGCATCCTGCAGTCTACCGACGAGGTTGACGATCTCTTTGTTGTCACCGACAGCGAGGCGATGTTCCCCGTTCTGGGCGCCGCGACTGTCGCGAAGATCGACCCCGAGCTCGCTACCAACAAGTTCAACGCTTGTACCCCGCAGATCGGCAAGGGCTTCAAGTTTGAAACCGACGATTCTCTGCTGGCTGTTACCCACTATAAGGTCACTGCCGCCGGTAACGCAGAGGTCAGAACCGCTCTGAATATACTGGCTTCCGCTGACGCCGACCTTACCCGTATCGTCAACAAGGGCGTCTTACAGCCCGGCTTCACTGTCGGCGGTATCGCATCCTTCACCGATCCCTCCGAGCCTGCTGAGACCTATCTGCTCGGCGACGCCGATAACAACGGTACTGTCGATACAAATGACGTTGTTATTATCCAGCGTTATATCGCGAAGCAGTCCGTACCCAACAGAGAGATCGTAAAGAGAAACGGCGACGTTGACAGAGACGGCGAACTCGTCATCCTCGACGCTACCAACATCCAGCGTAAGCTCGCCAGAATGTCCGTACCGTATCCGATCGGTCAGTATGTACCTGTTCAGTGATCATACAGCCATAACGAGCTGTTGATCGAACACAGATCAATGATCATCAACTCCCCCGTCACCCGGCGGGGGAGTTTTTGCGTTCAGTCGGCATGAATACCGCGTAAATGTGAATACTAATGTATGGATTATTTGAATGACAAGGAGCGTTACCATGAAGAATATCGACGGAAATCTCATTTTTGATCATGCGCCGCGTATCGCGAGCTACGCCTCGGCGGTCGGCAAAAAAGAGGGTGAGGGTCCCTTGCGCGATTGGTTTGACCGTATCATCCGCGACAGCTACGCCGGCAAGGATACGTTCGAGCAGGCGGAAAGCGAGCTGATGACCACTGCCGTTCGAATCGCGCTGAACAAGGGCGATTACACGCAGGAGGATATCGACCTCGCCTGCTGCGGTGATCTGCTCAACCAGTGTGTCGCGAGCAGCTTTGCGATGCGATCCTACGCGATCCCTTACGCGGGCGTATACGGCGCGTGCTCCACGATGGCGCTGTCGATGATCCTGTCGGCAACGGCGATCGAAAGTGGCGCGGCAAGGCGTGCCGTCTGCGCGGCGTCCTCTCACTATTGCACGGCAGAGCGCCAGTACCGTTTCCCGCTCGAATACGGCTCCCAGCGCCCGCCGACAGCCCAGTGGACGGTGACCGGCTCCGGCGCCTGTGTTTTGGAGGAAAGAAACAGAATTACCCCGAACACAAAAACGGCGGCTCACAAAACGACTTTGGAGCGCCTTGATTCGGACGATTCTGCTTTCCCGGAGAGGAATAAGCGGCCGCACCCGATCTATCTTCATTCCGCCCGCCTCGGTCGAATCATCGACTTCCAGATCACCGACCAAAACAACATGGGCGCCGCCATGGCACCTGCCGCGGCGGACACCATCTATCGCTATCTCAGCGCCTCCGAGAGCGAGGTGCAGGATTATGATATGATCTTCACCGGAGATCTCGGGCGCGTCGGCTCACGATTACTGCGTGATCTGCTCAGTGAAAAAGGCGTCGAGCTCGGCGAGCGTCACAGCGACTGCGGCGTGATGATCTTTGATGAAGATCAGGACGTCCACGCCGGCGGATCGGGCTGCGGATGCTGTGCCTCGGTGCTGTGCGGTTATATCCTCGACAAAATGCGTGACGGCACCTTCCGCAATATCCTCTTCGTCCCGACAGGCGCATTGCTCAGCCCGACCACCGTCATGCAAAAGCAAACCATCCCCGCCATCGCCCACCTGATCAATATCCGTGCGGAATAATACTAATATTCATTAAAACACATTAACATTTATTGCGTTTAATGGAATATTAGTATAAAAAGGGAGCAGCCTCGGTGACTGCTCCCTTTTATAATAATATTGGTTTTCGATCAGGATTCCATCCATTCTTTCACCGTCCCGATCTCCGCTATGTAGCCGGCGTCATTGTTGGGCGTTTCGAGGATGAACGGTTTGTTTTGCAGTACCGGGTGCAGGGCGATCCGCTTCATTGCCTCCATGCCGATATAGCCCTGACCGAGCTTTTCATGCCGATCCTTATGCGAGCCGCAGGGATTCTTGCTGTCGTTGAAGTGGACCGCGCGCAGTCTGTCTAAACCGATCACATCATCGAAGTGATGCAGTACGCCGTCGAGATCATTCGCGATATCGTATCCCGCGTCCCAGACATGGCAGGTGTCGAAGCATACGCCGACCTTATCCTTCAGCTCCACACGGTCGATGATCTCTTTGAGCTCCTCAAAGCTCCTGCCCATCTCCGTACCCTTGCCCGCCATCGTTTCGAGAAGGACGGTCGTGCGCATTTCGTGGAAGAGAACGCCGTTGAGCGCCTGTGCGATCAGCTCGATCCCTTTCTCAGCGCCCTGACCCGTATGCGCGCCGGGGTGAAAATTGTAGTATTGATGCGGAAAGTATTCCATTCTCCGGATATCCTGTTCGAGCATATCCAGTCCGTTAAGGCGGGTGGATTCCTTCGCGGCGCACAGGTTCATCGTGTAGCTGCCGTGGGCGACGAGCTTGCCGAAATGCTGTTCCGCTAGCAGGGCATTCAGCGCCGCCGCGTCCTCCGGGATGATGTCCTTTGATCTGCCGCCGCGCGGATTGCGGGTGAAATAGGCAAAGGTGTTGCCGCCGAACTCGCGCATGGTCCTGCCCATCGCCTCATAGCCGTTGGTCACACTCAGGTGACATCCGATGTATATCATAGCGTTCTCCTGTCCTGTTGATAGGACAATTATAGCATAAAAACGACAAAAAGTCACCCCTCTATCTGACATAGAGGGGTGAAGTGTTACGCGCGTTATTCTTCCATCTGTTTGCCGAGGAACGCGGCGGCGGATTGCGCGAGCTTGAGCTCCGTGTCGGTGGGGATCTGCACGCGATCGCCCTTGAGCATCACGACCGCTCCGGTGACGTCGCCCGCGGCGATGATGGGGTAGATGACCGCTGCGGCGTGCTCCACGCCCTCCACTGTCTGCACTTCGTCTACCGAATTGGCGTGCGCGCTGTAGCTGCGGCGATTCTCCATATAATTCTCAAGGATCGGCGTGATTCGCCGCTCCAAAAACTCACGTTTGCTCACGCCTGCCGCGGCGATCACATGGTCGCGGTCACAGATGAGCGTAGGCATCGCGCTGATGCGCGACAGCACATCCGCATACTGCGCCGCAAACTCACTCAGCTCGCCCACCGGCGAATATTTCTTAAAGATGACCTCGCCATCCGTAGCAGTGTAAATCTCCAGCGGGTCGCCCTCGCGGATACGCAGGGTGCGGCGGATCTCCTTGGGGATGACGACACGGCCGAGGTCGTCGATGCGTCTGACGATTCCTGTTGCTTTCATATCTGAATCTCCTTGTTTTGGTTTACAAAAGTTTGCAGATATAGTGTTTGCACCCATCATAAGAAAA
>ONUI01000147.1 GCA_900320995.1 uncultured Eubacteriales bacterium | reverse complement strand
TATCCACTGACCCTCCTCCGGGATGGGAGCGGGACCGTGATACGCGCCCTTAGCGACCGGGCACATATTCGATACTTCTGCTGTGTAATACATAAGCTTGTTCCTCCTTTTAGGTTTGTTACAACAGCCGGATCGAACCGATCGGATGAATCCGGCTATGCTTATGTTAATTATAGATGAACACGGCGCATAAGTCAATATCAATGTTGATGGAATTTGACGAAAAACGATGTGTTTTTCGCAATGATCGGGGTGGAGAGGATTTGTCGAGGACGCGGTTGGATCTGCTCCGCGGTTGGATGGCGTTGTACGGATAGGTTTCGGTACGTCGGACACGCGTGTCCAAGCGTCATCCCCTACAATTGCTTCGCGGTTGGGTGAGATATATTGGATAGGTTACGGGAGGGGTCTCCCCGCTGGGGAGGTGCCCGAAGGGCAGAGGGGTGCCGTCTGCGGCTGAGCAACGAGACCCTCCCCTACAATATGCTTTGCGGTTGAATGGCGTTTATCGGATTTTTCTGCCCGATCCTAACTCAAAATGGTATTTGACGATGCCGAGGTCGAGCCTGACGAAGGGTCCGTTGGCGCTGACGCTGACGGACGGTGTCTCGCCGTCGAGGGCGAAGGTGAACTTTTGCTGATTCACCGCGGTGGGCGCGAGCAGGGCGGCTTCGATCCCCGCTTTGAACCAGCCCGGCATCTCCTTGACGTCGGTTACATCCTCAACACTTTTGGAGCGGCGGGGATGACCGTGATCGACGCCGTAGCCGACGGCGATCGTGAGCACGAGCTTTTCATCCTCCGCGATCGCGGCGGTGACCTGCTTACGCTTGAAGATGCCTGCCCAACAGGTATTCAGTCCGAGCTGCTGCGCGTACAGGACGAGCTGTTCGCCGACATAGCCACAGCGCTCGTCGAGATCGTCGCCGCGTTTGCCGATCATCGCGATATAGGCGGGCACATTGCTCCAGCCGGTGAGCTTGGACGCGAGGCCCCCGAACACCGCGCCGGCGGGCTCGATATACTGCATGTGCAGGTCATATTGTTCGTTCAGCTGTGTGATGCGGTCTTTGAGAAGCTTTGCCGTATCGGGATCGACGGGTTTCTTTTGATAGGCGCGTACCGAGTGGCGCGCGTGAAGAGCTTGTAATTCTGTCATAATCATACCTCGTTTTGTGTTGGAGATTGGGTTATATGCGGTTGGGTAGTGTGGATCGGATGGATTGATTTGCTGCGCGTTTAGGTGATATTAAACGGATAGGTTTCGGGAGGGGTCTCCCCGCTGGGGAGGTGCCCGAAGGGCAGAGGGGTGCCGTCTGCGGCTGAGCAACAAGCCCCTCCCCTACAATGAGTTTCATCTGCTTCGCGTTAGGGCGACATTTATCGGCGATGTTTCGGGACGTCGGGGGCGCCGTCCCCTACTGCCTGAGGGCAAAAGCGCCGTAAAGTAAAAAATCGCCCACGATATCGGGCGATCTCCTACATTCTTTTCGATTGTCGCTGTACACGAGCTCCTTAAAAGCCTACGATGGGTGAAAACCCGAGCTGTGTCAGGATCTTTGCTTCTTTCAGCATCTGGTCGTCTTTGGCGGGCTTGTCGGTATAATACTGACCCAGCAAATTCAGCACGCCGTGTACCGCAGCGTAAACGATACCCATCTCGAACGGGCGGTTATACACTTTTGTTAATTCAATAACCCTCTCCACCGAAATGTAAAGCGTACCCAAACATTCTTCCTGATCGCTCGGATCGGCGATCACCTCGGGAGCCTCAATCGTGCTGACGCGCTTCGATTTAAACTTGTTCAGCATTTCGTTATCTACGAAATCAACATAAATATCGGCACGGTGATCGTACTGCTCATACTCCAACGCAGCATGACAGCTGCGCCGCACCAACATACGGGTCCCCGAAGGGATCTTGATCGTGGTTTGGGGATTATTGATGATAACTTTTAAGTTGCTTGCCATGTTACCACACTCCACCTTCTTGTTGACAGGATTATAACATACTACGGTGAATATGTCCACAATAAACAAAACAAAACAAAAACTTTGGCAAAAAGCGACATAAATCTTGAGTGTTTTTAGTGATTTTAACCGTCAATAACTGATGAATTTTCCGAATCCTATGCCGTTTTTGAGCAGAATCGACAGAATCATCGATGAATATTTTTCTCGAATCAGGGATGAATATGCAAATAATGTGAATAGCACTGATAATAAATCAACAAAAAACCGACAGTCGAAAACACGGCTGTCGGTCATTATTTATTTCATCGAAGCAACCTCCGATAACGGTCAATCTATTTCCGGATCATTTGAGCATGAAGAAGAGTGAGAAGGTGCCCGGTCCGCAGTGGGAGGTGATGACGCAGCCGGGGGTGGACACGATGATCTCGTCGCACTTGATCAGCTTTTTGAGCTCCTTTTTGTAGCCCTTGATCTCCTTTTCGGTCAGGTCGCAGGTGGTATGCAGGACGATGCGGCTCGTGTCGATCTGATCGCCGAACTCCTCGATACGATCCTTCATGTATTTGAGGCGGCACATCTCATCCTTGCCGCGGTATTTCTTAGCCACGGTCAGGGCGCCGTCCTTGATGACGATGGAGGGCTTGATGTTCAAGAGGTTTGCGCCGAGCAGTGAAACGCTCGAACAGCGGCCGCCCTTGTGCAGGAATTCGAGCTGGCTGAGTAAAAAGCCGCCGATGTTCTTCTCGGTCATATCGCCGATCGTGTCAGCGATGTGCTTCGCCGAGATGCCCATATCTCTGAGCTCACAGGCGCGCAGACAGAGCAGCATCATGCCGACGGACAGGCAGCGGCTGTCCACGACGCAGATGTCCTGCTCGAACTCGCCCGCCGCGATCACGGCATTCTGACAGGTGGACGACATATCGCCGCAAAAAGCGATATGAACGATCTCTTTATATCCCTCGTTCAGGATGCCCTCAAAGAACTGACGGTACTCCTCGGGAGTGACCGCGGAGGTGGAGGGCAGTTGCTCACGCTCATCATAGCGTCTGAGGATATATTCGGGCGTGATATCGACGCCGTCGGTGAAGTCCTCGTCATCATACAAAACGTGGAGCGGCGCGACGCGTATATTGTATTTTTCAGCGATATCGGCGGGGATATCGGCGGTACTGTCGGTGGTAATGATCACTTTGTTCATCTTGCTGCACCTTCCGTCTACAATTGGATTGTAGTAATTTTAACATTATGTTGCGCCAATGTCAATCGAATGAGAACGCATTGTTGCACAAAGTTTAACGGTCGATCGTTTCGTTAACTATGGAATGATGACAGTTTGTTACTCGCTTTGCTCGAGCAATTGATGCAATCCCTCAGTCTTTTTATCAGTTTGAGCCCTCCTAGCGGAGGCAGCAGACCCTTTTGTCCGCTTTGCGGACATTTCCCCTAGCAGGGGAATCTCCTTTACCAAAGGGAGCCTGTCATATCATAAGGGGCGATCCGTGCAGAACCGCCCCTTATGATACTTTTATTTCATTTCCTGATCGTCGCCGCTGATATCCTGCTTGAACTCCTCGTTCAGATCGGGATAAGCGGAGAGCATGGGTTCGATCTTCGCGCCCTTTTTGCGGTCGAAATAGTTCTTGGTGATCTTGGCGACCAGCCCCGATAACGCGACCAGACAGATCAGGTTGGGCAGCGCCATCAGGCCGTTGCAGGTGTCGCTGATGTCCCAGACGACCTGACTGTGGATAGTTGCCGATACCGCGATCAGCAGGACATAGAGCACCTTGAACACGGTGACGGGATATTTGCGGTTTTCTTCCTTCATAAAGCCGAAGAAGAACTCGACCGCCTTTTCGCCGTAGTACGACCACGCGATGATGGTGGTGAACGCGAACAGCGGCAGGATGATGGAGAAGGTCGCCATGCCAAACGCGCCGAAGTTGTCGGAGAACATCGACATGGACATAAAGGAGTCGAGGCCGTTCTGCGTCAGGTCGAGCGCGTCAAAATAATGCGCGTCAAAGGTGGTCAGGAACATCAGCGCGGTCAGGGTGCAGATGATGAAGGTGTCGAAGAAGATCTCGAACACACCCCACAGACCCTGCTTGACGGGTTCGCGGGTCTCGGACGCGGAGTGCGCGATGACCGAGGAGCCTAAGCCCGCTTCGTTACTGAATACGCCGCGCGCCATACCCTTTTTGATGACGGTGGCAAAGGTGAAGCCTAAGATACCGCCGCCGACAGCGTTGAAGTTGAACGCCTTGGTAAAGATCAGAGAGAACGCCTCGGGGATGCGGTAATAGTGGGTGCAGATGGCGATCAACGCCAGCACGATGAACAGCAGTGACATGAACGGTACCAGCATGGACGCGACCTTGCCGATACGCTTGATGCCGCCGATGATGATGATCGCGGCGATCACGGCGACGACGATGCCGACGATCAGCTTGACCATCTCGGCGTTCTCGGCGCCTGTCATACGCATATATGCCTCCGTCAGCGAGCCGGAGATCTTGTTGGTCTGCACACCGCTCATGCCGATGGCGGCAAGGATGCAGAAAACAGAAGCGAGATACGCGAGCCACTTCCATTTCAGACCGTAGGCGATATAGTAGAACGCGCCGCCCGCGAGGTTGCCCTTGCTGTCCTTTTTACGGAAGTAAAGACCGAGCACGTTTTCGGAATAGTTAGTGACCATGCCGAAAAAGGCGGAGATCCACATCCACAGCACGGCGCCGGGTCCGCCGGAGATGATCGCCGCGACAACGCCGATGATGTTGCCGGTGCCGACGATGTTGCCGGTGCCGACGGTGCCGGAGATCGCGGTGGAGAACGCCTCGAACTGGGAGATCGAATTCATCCTGCCGTCCGCCTGCTTTTTCTTGCCCAGACTCTTGAGGGTCGGGACGATGGTAGTGTTGAGCGATTCGCCGAACTTGCGCACCTGCAAGCAGCGGGTACGGATCGTCAGCAGGAGACCGGTGCCCAGGATCAGGATGATGGTCGGCCAGCCCCAAACATAGCTGTTGAGCACGCTGTTGCCCTTTTCAACAGCACTGAGAAAACTTTCCCACATGATGTATGTTCCTCCTTGTGGTGATGTATGATGACAATTAGTATATTTTGTAGGGGACGGCGTTTCACACAAAAAACGGATCACGGCCGAAGCCGTGACCCGCGCGAAAACGTTGTCAAAAAGCTCCGTCCTTTTGCCTGAGAGATTGACGCGCGAAAATGCGCGCTTGCCCCTTCGGCACCCGATCGATCGGGATTCTCCGGAGTGCCGTCCCCACGCAGTTAAGCATCTATCAGCGGTAAACCGAAATACCAAGCCTCCCTTTCCTAAGGGAGGTGCCGCAAAGCGGCGGAGGGTTCAGAAATCGAAATCGCTCTCAACCGATTT
>ONUI01000146.1 GCA_900320995.1 uncultured Eubacteriales bacterium | reverse complement strand
CGTGCTGGCGCGTGAAATGCGCCTCGATGAGATCGCCGAGCTGCGCGCGAAGATCCCGGATGAGCTGGAGATCGAATGCTTCGTTCACGGCGCGATGTGCGTATCCTTTTCAGGAAGATGCCTGATCTCGTCCTTTATGACCGGTCGTGACGCGAACCGCGGCGACTGCGCGCAGCCCTGCCGATGGAAGTATCATCTGTATGAAGAAAACCGCGAGGGGCAATTTTTTCCTGTAGAAGAGGATGACAAGGGCACGTATCTGTATAATTCGCGCGATCTGTGCATGATCGAGCACATCCCCGCGCTGGTTCAGGCGGGAGTCAACAGCCTCAAGATCGAGGGCAGGGCAAAAACCTACTATTATACCGGCGTGACGACCAACGCCTACCGCCACGCTGTCGACGAGTATTGGGATCATCGTAACGATCCGGATTATCATGTCAGTCCGTGGATCGTCGAGGAGTTGGAGAAGATCAGCCACCGCGCCTATTCCACCGGCTTCTTCTTCGGCGAGCCGGGTCAGGAAACGGTCAACGGCGGCTATATCCGCCGCTATAACGCCGTAGCGGTGTGCGAAGAGGGCAGCAATGAGGAAAATGTTTGTGTCATCACCCAGCGCAATAAATTCCTCGTCGGCGACACGCTCGACATTCTGCCGCCCGACGGTTATTCCTATGAGGTAAAATGTCTGAGCCTCAGAAATGAGGAGGGGGAAGAGGTGCCCTCCGCACCGCATCCCATGCAAAGACTGTGGATGACGGCCGACCGCAATATCCCCGCGGGCTCCGTGATCCGCAAGCGTAACCCTTCGTATTGAAAATATCCGATCATTCATGAATAACGGTATTGACAACGGCGGGGAATAGCGATATAATACTTTTCGGCTGAGATGGGGCGAGCGTATATGCTCCCGTTCAGAGAAGGGTCGGTCGGTGCAAGACCCTACGGGAAATATCCGCAGCCACCCCGGAGCCTCCGCGTGAAAGCGCGGCGTCACTCTGCGTTAAAGAGAACTGAGTGGTCGTATCATCGATACGGCAATTTGGGTGGTACCGCAGGTCAGCCTGTCCCATGTTTGTGGGGCGGGCTTTTTTTATTGATTTGTAGGGGAGGGGCTTGCTCCTCCCGAATATGTGAATTAATACAAAGTGAGGTATTTGTTATGTCCGCTGATCCCGAAGGACGATAACTCCCTTCTTCTGATCAACTCCGGTATGGCGCCGATGAAGAAGTATTTCACCGGTGAGATCACACCGCCGAGGAGCCGTGTGACTACCTGCCAGAAGTGTATCCGCACGCCCGATATCGAGCGCGTCGGTATCACCGCGCGTCACGGCACCTATTTTGAGATGCTGGGCAACTTCTCTTTCGGCGATTACTTTAAGCATGAGGCGACCGCATGGGCTTGGGAGTTCTTCACCAAGGAACTCGAGATGCCGATCGACAAGCTCTATGTGTCCATCTATCAGGACGATGACGAAGCCTATGATATCTGGACAAAGGAAGTCGGCGTCGATCTCTCTCATATGGTTCGCATGGGCAAGGAGGACAACTTCTGGGAGCACGGCTCCGGTCCCTGCGGCCCCTGTTCCGAGATTTACTTTGACCGCGGCGACGAAAAGGGCTGCGGCAAGCCCGACTGCCATGTCGGTTGCGAGTGCGACCGCTTTGTCGAGGTCTGGAACCTCGTGTTCTCTCAGTTCGAGTCCGACGGTAAGGGCAACTATACCGAGATGGCGAAGAAGAATATCGATACCGGTATGGGCTTAGAGCGTCTTGCCTGTGTGATGCAGGGCGTCGATAACCTGTTCCTCGTCGATACCGTTCAGAATATCATGAAGCATATCTCTCAGGTCGTGGGCGTGAACTACGGCGAGGATGACAAGAAGGATATCTCCCTGCGCGTCATCACCGACCATATCCGTTCCACTACCTTTATGATCGCAGACGGCGTTATGCCTTCCAACGAAGGCAGAGGTTATGTCCTGCGCCGACTGCTCCGCAGAGCGGCACGCCACGGCAGGCTTTTGGGCAGAACCGAGCCCTTCCTGTATCAGATCTGTGATACCGTGATCAAGGAGAACGCCTCTGCTTATCCCGAATTAGTCGAGAAGAAGGATTATATCATCAAGCTCATCCAGGTCGAGGAAGAGAACTTTGCCAAGACCATCGACGCGGGTCTCTCGATGCTCAGAGAGATCATCGAGAACAAGGATGTCGATATCCTCACCGGTGAGGACGCCTTCAAGCTCAATGATACATTCGGCTTCCCGATCGACTTGACCCGTGAGATCCTCTCCGAAAGAGGCATCAAGGTTGACGTTGAGCGCTTCCACGAGCTGATGCTCCTGCAAAAGCAGCGTTCCCGCAAGGCGCGCAAGAATGCCGGCGCGGACGCGTGGGACAGCGATTCGATCGATTTCAACGATCTTTCCGCGACTGAGTTTGTCGGCTACACCGATTATCAGTGTGAAGCCAAGGTCGTCGCGATCGCCAAGGACGGCGATCGTGTTGACCGCGCGCAGGAGGGTGAGAACGTCATCGTCGCGCTCGACCGCACTCCGTTCTATGCGGAGAGCGGCGGTCAGGTCGGCGATTCCGGCGAGATCAAAGCGGGCAACTGCATGATCGAGGTCGATGACGTCAAGAAGGATCCCACAGGCGTGTTTATGCACATGTGTGTCGTTGACACCGGTACGATCGCGGTAGGGGACACCGTCACCGCAAAGATCGATATAGAACGCCGTCTGGACATCATGCGCAACCATACCGCGGCACATTTGCTGCAGGCGGCACTGCGCGAGGTGCTCGGCACCCACGTACAGCAGGCGGGTCAGCTGGTCGATGAAGACGTTGTTCGCTTCGACTTTACCCATTTCTCCGCGATGACTGCCGAAGAATTGTTGGCGGTCGAAAAGCGTGTGAACGAGATCATCCTCGCGGGCATCCCCGTCACCTGCACCGAGATGTCGATCGATGAGGCGAAGAAGAAGGGAGCGATGGCTCTCTTCGGCGAGAAATACGGCGATATCGTGCGTGTCGTAGAGGTCAACGATTTCAGCAAGGAATTCTGCGGCGGTACCCATGTCGACAACAGCGCGAAGGTCGGTATGTTCAAGATCAAGCAGGAAGGTTCCGTAGCGGCGGGCGTCCGCAGGATTGAAGCTGTCACCGGTCATAACTTTATCAAATATTTGAACAATGCCATCCTGATGATCAGTCAGGCGGCGTCCACGCTCCATGTCAACAATCCGTTTGAGCTGGTACAGGGCGCTGCGCGCTTGATGGTCAGATGCAAAGAGATGGAGAAGGAGATCGAAAAACTGCAGGCTGAGATCGCGAAGGATCAGACCGGCGCGATCCTCGATAATGCCGAGGAAGTTCAGGGCACCAAGGTCATCACCGCTATGCTCAACGGCGCTCCTGCCGACGCGCTGCGCAAGACCTGTGAGAATATCGAAGAGGCTGTCGATGACGCGGTTGCGGTTCTGGCGTCCGTCACGGACGGCAAGCTGATATTTGCTTGCGTTTGTACCAAGAACGCGATCGCAAAAGGACTCAAGGCGGGCAATATCGTGCGTTCGGTCGCGCAGATCGCCGGCGGTAACGGCGGCGGCAAGCCCAATATTGCGATGGCAGGCGGTAAGGATCTTACTAAGGCGGATGAAGCACTCTATGCCGTTAAGGATATCGTAGAAAAGACATTAGGCTGATCTAAACTAAAATAATAGAATATACACAAGAATCCCGCAGGTGTCATAAAACGCCTGCGGGTCACTGTTTGTCATATTATTATCAATCGTTGAAATAATGGTAAAAACATGCTATGCTGTAATCAGCCTTATTCCGTAAGGAGGGAATGGAATGAAACGGTTATTTTCTATCCTTTTGGTTTTATCTGTCATACTATGCTCTTTGCCGACGACTGTCTTTGCTGTCGATACAGATCATGCCGCGAGCAGCGATGAGCCTATCGATACAGCAAAATGGCAGGGGACAACGGTCGTATGGCAAAAGATACCGGACGTTAATTCCTATTCGCTGGATATCAGCAGCCGTGTGACGGACGGGCTCCATTCCGCGGTGATCGAATCCGAGATCCATATCAAGCTTGAGGGTACAAAGGTCATGGTAACGGTCTTAAGCGGAAAGTATATCAATGTGACCTATGATAAGGATCCGCTATGGATATCTACCCGGACGATGTTTACTATTTTTCCCTGACCGGATTTGTCGGATCGTCCGGCGCTTATCATGAAAGTTCCGATGAGATAAAGGGTTCGATCCTTCTTGCGGGCGGCAGCCTGCATACCGTTTCTTTTCTGCCGAACGGCGGTACCGGTTCGATCGAGCCGATCAAAAAATATACCAACAGCCTGATGCTTCTGCCGGAATGCAGTTTTACGCCTCCCGCGCATTGCGAATTTGAAGGCTGGAAGAGCAGTGAAAACGGCAATGTCTATCAAGCGAAAAGCTCATATACAGTTAAGGGCGATACCGTATTCACAGCGCAATGGAAGCAAAAGACATGGATCGCTTACGCTGATTGTCTGCTCGACGCTCCCGTTGCGGGTCAGACGCCCGATATGACGCCGACTGCCGCTCTGCCGGATTCATACAATGCGATTCTGAATCGCTGGTATCTGTGGGAGAGTCCTTATCCTGAGTTGTCATCGACCGATAAATTTGTCGCGGGCAAAAAATACGCTGTCCGTGTGAAGTTTACCGCAAACAACGGGTATTATTTTGATACGGATACTGAGTACCTTGTCAACGGTGATACGGCACAGTTTTTGGGCGGCAACGAGTATGAGTATGTTTTTACCGCGAGTGAGGCGTCGGAAGAGTCCTATGCTCTTTCGGGAATCATCACAAGCTATCTGGATGAGAATGAAGAAATAACGGTTCGTTTGCGCAAGTCGGGCTCATGGGCGTATACCTATTCAGCAACGTTCACAGGCAATCAAACGGCGTATTCGATGTCAAATATCAAAAGCGGCGTATACATCTATTCTGTCGTGAAGAAAAACCATGTTCTGCGCAGCGGCAGCATTACCATCAACGGCGATAAGTCGCTGGATGTCAAGATTTGCCCGATCGGCGACGCGGATAACAACGGCAGAGTCAATTCGGCTGACGCAAAGGCAGCGTTCCGCCACGTTAACGAACAGGCTGTCATAGAGGATACTTACCGGTTCTACTGTGCTGATGTTGCAAAACCTGAGGGTATCATCAACTCCGCTGACGCGAAAGCGATCTTTCAGCACGCAAACAATCAGAAGACTTTGTGGACAGAGTGATCGGGTACTGCTGAACGATACCAATAAAAATGAGGCGGCACCATATTGTGCCGCCTTTTTGTCGTATCAGCAGGGGATGAAGCTGCTCTGCCATAAACAATAAACCCCCGAGTTTCCTCGGGGGTCGTTTGCTGTTGATTAGACCGCTCTTGTTACCTTACCTGAACGTAAGCAACGGGTGCAAGCGTGTACTCTTTTAGGAGTGCCATCAACAATAGCCTTTACTCTCTGAACGTTAGGCTTGAAGGTTCTGTTGGAACGTCTGTGTGAGTGAGAAACCTTGATGCCGAATTTAACATCCTTGCCGCAAAAATCACATTTTGCCATGCTTGTACACCTCCTTTGAAAATCATAATATAAAGTAATACATACGTTA
>ONUI01000010.1 GCA_900320995.1 uncultured Eubacteriales bacterium | reverse complement strand
TTCCCGACGGATTCTTACTATTCGCAAACTCCCAATAACTGTTATCTTACGGTTTACTATGAACCGATTACCACCTACGAGGCGCAGGTTTATATGACTGCGAGCGGCGTGCCTGTTAAAACCAGATATTATTTATTTAATAACAGCGCAAATATGGTCGAGGTATCAACCTTTAACGACGATACGCCTTCCGCCAATCTATTTACTACCGTTTCGGGGGTTACAACCACATATCAGACCAAGAGCTATGAGAAAATCACAAGCACGGGCGACAGTGATATCTATAAGATAGCACCCGGAACCAAGGTAAAAGTCAAGAACATTTTTAAAGAAGAAAGCCGTGCCGTAAGCTCGACACTTCCGCAAAGCTTGATCGACTTTGTTAACCGTCGCTTTACCTTCAAGGGCGTTAAGGTCTACAAGGCGAGTGATTTCAGCCACAACGGCAACGCGACTGCGACGCTCGGCGAAGAATTGACGGTAACGCAGGACGGCGACGATTACGTATTCACCATGCCTGAGTCGGGCGTGCGGATTGTTCCCGAATATGAACAGCATGTGCGCGCCGTCAACATCCTTTCCAACGAACGAAACGGCAATAATACCTACCACATCACAAAATCAAACCTCGGTTCCGCAACCTTAACAGGCGACGAAAATAACTGGTTTATCTCGAAAAGTTGGTATGATTGTGATGACCGCTATGATGACACCAATAATGCGGGCCATGCATGGACGACAAACCGTATTTTAACCTTGGACAGCAGTCGGTTTACACTGACGGCAACCCCCGCTGACAGCGCGAATTATACGGTGAAAGCCGTAAAGGCATATAAGTATGCTTACAACAGCGGCACAGCGCAAAACAATAAAATTTACCAGAGCGAGCTGACAGCTACTACCTACGACTGGCTGACCTATGACAATGAGGGAAACATCACCAACGAGGAGATCACAGGCGTTGTCGGCGCACTCGGCGACCCCGACGCGAAAGGTGCGCGTTCCTGCACCGTCACCCTGCCCGATACCCTCGACGTGGGTAACATTGTTCTCTGGGTGGACTTTGAGCCTGTTGAAACCACCACCTTCGCTCATTTTAAGTATGAGCCTGATACCACTTCCGCAAAACCGTTTAATCCTATTGTAAACCTCAAAAGTGTGTTCACTGGTGATTACGCAAGCTATGTGAGCGTACCCGCAACAGAAGGTGCGGACGTCGAGGCGGCGGTTTATGACGATAACAATGCACAGTATCTGAATTTCGAGATCGGCGGCAGCAATCAGTTCCGCTCCGGCTTCTATCAGTACAACCTGATCTATACGATCAAGGATTATGCCAATGACACTGAGCTTGCCAAGTTCCGCGTTTACCGCGACCAAATCTATCCCATCGACTGCACCGAGGAAGAGCTCAATGAGTATCTTGTCACCTCGGCGTGCACCTTTGAGGAGGTCAGCGGCACCGACGGCGTCTGCGAGAAGGCGACCCTGCGCTTTAAGCTGCCCGAAAAAGGCTTGAAGCTCAGCTATCAGTCCGAGCGGCTGTATATCCCCGTCACCGTCAAGCAGTATGTCAAGGATACAAACGGCGATTATCAGCCCGCGAATGACGACCTGACAGCGACCCTGACAAAATACTTTGAGGATTCGTCTAATCTATCCGATTTTGCTCAGAACAAATATTTTGCAAAGGACAGCTCGCTGTCCGGCTCCTACGGTCTGAACACCGCCGCGAACAGCGCTTTCGCGGACTCCGTGACCGTTACCGGTGCGGAGGAAACCCACTACATGCTGATCGAAAATCTGTCGAGCTGGCAGGGCTTCTATATCCAGCCGAATGCCCCGAGAGGCTATGCCGTTTCAAGCGACGGTATCGACCAGAAATCCTACAACCGTCTCGGCGACGCAAACTCATGGGACGGCTATATGACAAGCGATACCGAAACCTATGTGGAGGGCTCCGGCTACCGCGTGCGCTACCATGCGGAGTATAAGTACGGTATGTCGCTGAACAACAGTGATATCAACTCGCATATGGGCGCCCAGCGCGTAGAGATCAGCGTCTATTATGAGCAGACCAACGATTATTACGCGGACTTCACCTATGCGGTCGCGAATTCCTCCGGCTATAAGCCCAACGTGACCCTCAGAGGTACGATCCAGTATGATGCGGACGGCGTCGTCAGCGTCACAGACGGCTATACCGTCAGCACCGCGGTCTATGATGAGACCAGCACCGATCCGAAGACGCTGACCGTTGAGATCGGCGGCGGTAATGATAATTACGCCCAGATCGCAGGCTCGATCTATCATCAGGCGAACCTGATCTACACCCTCCGCAACAATGTTTCCGAGAATGCAGACGAGCTGAGATTCCGCATCTATAACGGTGAGATCAAGCTGATCGGCGACTATACGCCCGCTCAGATCGGTAAGTATTTGGTATCGACTTCTGTTGCGGGATACAACACCGATACCTACAGCGGTCTCAGAGAGATCGCGACCCTGCAGCTGAAGGTGCCCGAGGAAGGCTTGACGCTGACCTATACCGACGAGACCCCGTATCTGCCCGTGACTGTCAAGCAGTATGTGCTCGACAGCGAGGGCAACGCGACCGAGGCGGGGGAGAGCTTCACCGCTGACGTGACAAAGTATGCCGACAGCAGTGAATTCGGTAAAAATAAATACTTCGCATCCGATAACACCCTGACCGACTCCTACGGGCTGAACACCCTCAATCAGAGCAACTTTGTCAATAACTACACCGTTACCGGCGCGAGCGATACGCGCTATATGGTATGGATGAACTCTTACTCGAACGGCTTGTATGTAAAGCCGAACGTCCCCGAAGGCTATACCATCGCCGCGGTACAGGGTAAGGCATACAATCCGGCGGGCGATGAGATCACGACCGCTGCCCATAAGCAGTCATGGACGGATGTACGGAATGATTTCTACGATACAACCAAAGGCTACCTGTTTAATTATTCGGTCAACAGCTATTCCTACCTGCGCGGCGCATCGCTCGAGGTAAATGTCTACTACCAGCCCGCGACGACACTCACCGTCAAGCAGACCTATGTCGGTACGCTGGGCAACAGCCTGCCGAGCATCACGATCACCAACGCGAATACGTCTGCGCCCCTTACACCCTATAGCGCATATATCAATGACAACAGGTTCGTGAGCAGTATCTCGCTGACCAACAGCAGCTCTAACGTGAACGAACAGGATCCCGACTATCCCAACGAGCGCTACCGCACCACCGAGTTCGGCATGAACGCCGGAACGAAGCCGCAGGTCAAGGTGAACCTTGCCGGCGCGAGGAACGTTGCGTCCATCAAGCTGTATCAAAAGACGGCGACCGGAAACATTGAGGTCCCCGATACCGACTATACCGTCAGCGGCACGGGTGAAGTCAACGGCAATATCACGCTGACCATGAACAACGCCGTCGCGATCGGCGACAACTATCTTGTCGATATCGTCTACGGCAATCAGAGAACCCTGACCGTCAAGCCCGTTATGCGCGACAGCAGCAATAACGAGCTGTCGGGCAATGACTACAGCTTTGCCGATACAAAGGCAACCATCGCCGTGAACGGCAAGCTGGTCGCTGCCGACGGCACCGAGCTGAGCGATATGCCGTTCATCCCCACTGACGGCGAAGGTATCAACAGCTTTACCGTGACGCAGGACGCTGTCACCTATAATGCCTATACCAACACCCGTATCACGCTCGATACCGCGATCGACAGCGACAGCGACTATGTGATCGCTAACGTCAAGGCGCTCGATGACAGAGGCAACGACCTTAACCTCGTCACCCCGACGACCGTTTATGACGAACAGGGCTTGCCGCTCGGTACGACCTATGAGCACTGTACGCTTCCGAGCTTGACCTCGGGCGATAATGTCACGATTGTGGTCTATTTTGCCAAGGTCGCTGAGCTCAAGGTCAAGGTCGTTACTGTCGGCGACGACGGTACGACGCTGACTCCCGGCGTTCCGCACGGTGCGGGCGAAAACAGCGTCGATATCACCAACTCTTATGTGACCGTAAAGGTCGTCGAGCGTTCCACGAATTTGAACCAGAACGGTATCATCACCGCTAAGGATGAGGGCTATTATTACACCGGCAACTTCGATGTGACCTACGATCCTAACGAGAGAACCGTCAAGGTGCTGCAGGGCACGACGCTTGATATTTTTGCACAGGTCCCCAACGACGGCCGCGGCACCTATGTCGTGAGCAAGGTGGTCACCAACGGATCAGGCTATCAGAGCGCTACCGTCGGCGATGTCAGCCACTTCACCGATACCGACAGCACCCAAAACCTGCGCTTCACTGTCAACACCGGCAGCGAGCGTATCAATGCCGACAAGAATTACGATCTGACCATCTATGTCGAGAAGGCAAAGTCGATCTATACCCGTGCGGTCAACAAGGGCGGTGACACGGAGACCTCTACGAACGGTACCGTCACCGTGAAGGGCGTGCCTAAGGACAACGCCGTTCTGCCGTTTACGGTCGTCAGACCGACCAACCGATCTGCGGGTAAGAGCTATGACGCTGTTTACACCAGCTCGAGCTATGACTATACCAGCGAGGCAAAATGCGTCAGGAATACGGCGCTGAGCTTCGAGGTAACACCGCAGAGCAACTACGAGATCACCAAGTTCACCGTAAAGAGCGGCTTGACTAAGGAGACCGCGATCTCGGTCGGCTTCACCGCTTCCGCTGCGGATGAGGATACCGGCAAGGTGACCTACACCCTGACCGAGCCGATGAACTACAACTATAACCTCTATGTTGACGTCGTCTTTGAGGTCACCCAGCGGGGCAAGATCACCTTTGACGTCCAATACACCGACGACTTTGTCAATTATAAATACTTATATGATGAAACAGAAGGTCTGAGCACTCTCTCGCTGAATACCTACAGCGTCTATGTTCCCGGCGTCAGCCAGATCATCACCGACGCTGAGACGAACGAAGAATTCCGCTCCAAGAGCGATATCACGTTCAGCGGAACACACAGCTATTATGTGACCGCAGGCGTCGAGCTGCGTTCAAGCTCGACCGCGTACAGCAACGGCAAGCTTTATATTTCCGCCGAAGGTTATCTCTACGATAACAACGCCGACAAGATCATAGACAGATTCACGTGTACCGGTACCGGCGGGCCTTCGATGAGCCACTATCTCAAGGCAAACGACGACCTCACCTTCCATGTTCGTCTTGTTCCGATGGGCTCGATCGGCGGCATCGAGGTCAACAATAACTGCTATAACGATACCCCCGACGGCGTGAAGAAGACAGCCGAGGGCAGCGTGACGGTCGGTGCGCATTTTGTCGACGATAATTATAATGTCGTACCGCCCGCGGCAATGTACGTCTATCCCTCCTGCTCATGGACGGATCGGTTCAGCTTCGGCTACAACGGCGATATCGTCGCCCATTCTCAGCTCGATACCGTTACCATCGACTATGAGTATATGGTCAAGCCCGGCGCTGTAAGGAACGTCACGATCTATGAGATCCCTAAGAAGGACGCTCCCAACTATAATCGCGTGACAAATACTTACTCCGACTTCGATTTCACCAAGGCGGCGCACAGCTGGGATATCACCTCAGCCGGCGTAATGGATGAAAAGGAGAAGTACATCAACTATAACATCACCGGCAGAGAGATCATCACGCAGGGAGATATGGTCTACCGCGTGGTCGTTACCTATGATCTGATCGAGGTCAAGTCCTCCGGCGCTTCCGGTTATGATACCGCCTATCTGGCGTTCGGCGAGATCGACCGCGTCAATGTCGACAACAGCATGACCGGCGTGACCAAGCTCAGCTCCCGCTTTGATGCGAGTGTTGCGACAAAGAACGGCAAGGCGTACTTTGTCATCGTATCCAAGCTGCCGAAGGATGAATACTATCTCACCTACGCCTACTTCTACGACTATAAAACGCAGCAGGAGATCGATATCAAGCAGAATCTGCTGGACAGCTATACGACCCGCACAACATCGGGCGGCATCACGCGCTACTATTACTACTACGAGATCAACCCGGACGACCGGTGTCCGATTGATAACTCTATGCAGTTCCGCTACGACTTTGACCTCAAGACAGAGCACCCGAACGTTCCTGTTGAGGAAAACCTCGACTGCGAGATCACGGTAGAACAGTGGAACCGCGATACCTACGACGGTCAGTATGTCGCTGCCGATAACCAGAGCGTTGAGTTCTCTGCGCCCGACGGCTCGGTGCTGATGTACCGCGAGACCGGCGTATCTGCCAATCCGCTGACGGTCACCGCCGCCAAGGAATATCTGTTCTCAAACAGGAAGACCGATCTGACGATCAAGCCGATCCCCTTTACCGGCTACAATGTCGAGAAGATCGTCATCACCGATTCCGGTACCGGGACCTATTCTCTCGGCTCAGACGGCACCCTTAAGCATAAGCTGTACAGCAACAACGTCACCATCAAGATCTACTACAGCCGTCCGCTGCTGCGTATCTCTGCCACCAACGAGGGCAAAACCTCCAAGGCGCAGGTTGACGTGTATAACAGCACGACGCAGGAGCTGTCGACGGTTCTCTATGCCAACACCTTTACCAACGGTGTTTTCGTCACCAAGAACGACGATGCCCAGGTCATCATCCGACCGATTACCTATGAGTACGAGGGTGCGTCGTATTATTACACCGTTGCCTCGATCCGCATCGGCGATACCTATGATAACACCAGCACCGCCTATACCGAAGCGATCGGCGCTGCGGAGGGCTACTCCGTGACCAAGGCGGAAGACGACAGCGAATTCGTCCTGACGATCAACGATATCAAAAAGGATAAATACATCTTTATCCAGCTCGTCGGCAGAGAGGATATTCGCACCTCCAGCCTGCTGGTCAATCAGCAGATCCGCCTGCCCGACAGCGACAGCTATGTCGATTGTATGGACGGCTATTACGGGACTGTCACGGTACACGGAACGCTGACAGGGGTTGATAATCCGCTCAACTTTGACGAGGAGGACTGTGCAAGCTATACCCTGAGCAACAGGGCGTCTGCCGAGGGTACGGCACAGTACCAGACACAGTTCTCGCTGGATGTCACGCCTCCCTCAGCCGATGACTATGTCGTCAAGGAGGTCACCGCGGTCGTCAACGGTTCAAGCGCACGCGTAACGCAAACCGATGGCAGATATTATGTTGACTTGACCGCGCCGAACTCCGGCTCAACGGTCATCACCGTCAAATATGCCCTCAGAACGGTTCCTTATACCCTGCATTACAAATACCAGAGCTATAAGGCAGCCAATGAAGACGGAGGCTACGGCGGCGATAATCTGGAGAGCGACGAGAAGACCTATACTGTCAACGCCGAACTCTATCCCTCAGAGCTGACCGACGACGGCAAGCCCACCGCAAAAGCGCTCGCCGCCTACGCTCCGGCGATCTCCGACCTGTACAAGGACTGCACATGGACGATCGACGACGATCATGTAGAGTATGATGTTGTGAATCATACTGCGACCGTTACAGCTGACCAGAAAGTGAAGACCTATACGGTAGAGTTCAAGTATGCTGATAAAACGCAAAAGATAGAGAGGTGTCCGCTGAATTCTTTGGTTCAGCCCGACGGCAAGTTTATCGAAGCTCCCGAAAAGGACGGCGATAATGACTTTGCCTGCTGGATCGTGACCGATAAGGACGAGCCGATCAAAAATGAGCAGGGCGAGATCACCGGCTACAAGGAGGTTGCCCGCTGCTTCAGCCGAGAATTCAATCTCCGCGTCACCGGCAACTATATCGTCACCGCGTACTACGAAGCGGTCGTGAACGCCCTGTATATCAACGAGCCTGAGTTCAGCCGCCAGCAGTATACCGATGCCAACGGCAACCTTGTCGATCGCCTCTACGCTGACTTTATCTTAGCGTTTATGGAGAAGAACGGGCTGCTCTTGAACGAGAAGTACGGTCAGAATATCGACGGCGATGGCAACAATATCTCTGATATATACCAGACCGGTCTGATCCTCGAGTACGATTCTGCGATCATGCTGGAAAAGGCGGATGAAACAGGTGCGATTCTCTCGGATGAGGAAAAAGCCGCTGCCAATGCGCTGTATAACGCGAACGATGTCCTTAACAGTGATGATGCAAAGGCGCTGGTTCAGGGCAGCTTTACATCCACCGGCACCACCCGCAGATACGTCAACTACACGATCAAGAACACAAGCTATAACAACAAGAATCGTCTGGATAAGTCGATCAGCTTCGGCAATTCCTACGCGGCAAGACATCTTGTCATGCGTGCCTACTATTATGTCTACAATACGCAGACGGAAAAAATCGAAATGACCGCGCCGGTTTACTTCTACCTCTACGATATCGGCAATTCCGAAGCAAAGTCGTAAGCAAGGAGGCATGACATGAAAAAACAATATACAGCCCCCGAACTTGAAATGATTCGGCTTATGCTCAACGACGTCATCCTGTACAGCCCCACTGTTCCGGAGGACAGTATCGGCAAGGAAGAGGAAACCTTCTTCGATCCATTACTTGAAGCAAACGACGGTATCAACACACCATGAGAAAACAGAGAATTCTTTCCTTAATACTCTTATGCGCTGTATTGTGGCTGACGGCGGCTCCTGCCGTCGCCGCCACGCGCTACAGCGACGGAGTCTACACCTTTGAAAAAACCGAATATAATAACGCCGTCATCACGGACTGTGCCCTGACGGACAGTGAGATCATCATCCCCGATTTCGTACTCGACTATCCCGTCATCGGGATCGGCGACTATGCTTTCATGAGCAACAGCACGGTCAAAACAGTCACTATGCCGCTTTCGGTAATCCGTATCGGCGAATATGCCTTTGCGAACGATCCCGACCTTGAATCGGTCACGATCCCGCGCTGGTGCGACCGGATCGCCGACAACGCCTTCTGGAACAGTCCAAACGTTGTGATCTCCTGCTATACAGACACAGCGGCGCAAGCCTACGCCGAGGCGCATGTGATTCCCTACATCCTGCTCGACGCGCCCGTCCCAAAAACGGATATCTCTACAGCCGCAGTCCTGCTTGAAGCAGAAGCATACCGCTATGACGGGACGGAGCATTTCCCCGCCGTGACGGTATCACTTGATGATGTGATCCTCAATCCCGAAACGGATTATTCGCTTGCTTACACAGATAATCAGGCAACGGGCACAGCGACCGTGACAGTGACGGGTGCAGGCAATTATGAGGGCGAAGCGACCGCGTATTTTGCGATCCGCAATGTCCTCGGCGATAGCGACGGCAACGGTGAGATCGAGGTCGTCGACGCGACGCTGATCCAACGCCGTTTGGTCGATCTGACCGTGCCCGATCCCGATCGCATAGAGTCTGTCGGAGACGTTGACGGCGGCGGCTTGGATATCACCGATGCGACCTTCATCCAGCGTTTTCTGGTTGGTATGGAAGTACCGTATCCGATCAACGAAATGATAACAGAAGAATAAACAAAGAACAAAAGTCGGGTAGACATGCTTGTCTGCCCGACTTATCCTTTTTCTTGACTTTTTGTAAAGTTGTGGTATTGTGTTGTGCTTGAGGAGCGTGATACTATGACCACATTAGAGGATTTCTACTTGGAAACGTTAATCCGAGCGAATACCGACAGAAGAAAGATACAAAGAAGAAGCTGTCGGAGATGACAGGGTTGTTCGACAAGCTGAGATCTCTGCTGACTACAGAGCAACAGAAAGAAATATTTGAGCAGATAGATCAATGCAAGCTGTCTCTGATCGCGTTATCCGAGCGCGACGCTTATGTTGAGGGGTTCAAACTCGGCGTGAAAATGACAACAGAAATATATGCAGATACACAGCGGGGATGACGCACGTCGCCCCGTTGTTCGCTTATCTTCCTCTGCCGATAAAAGACTCGAAGTCTCAGCAAAAGCCCGCTACAGACGATTTGTGGGCATTTGTGAGCGCAGTTTGACGTCAAAATATGCCGCGCCAACCAAAGAAAAGGATGGGCTCGGATGAATCTAATCCGTAACCGAACATGGCAAAAGGCTGTGGTCTCGTCAGATTCCACAGCCCTTACTCCTGAAATGCTTTTCTTAACTTTTTCAGGATCGCTTTCAGCTTCTTTTCTGCGCCGCTTTCGGTCAGACCGAGCGCCATCGACGACGCTCGAATGGTGGACTTGGGGAGATTCCCCAGGCAGCTCAGGCAGATACCAAATCGGCTTTCGATCAGCTTCTGTTCGGTGATCGTGAGATCAGCCAGAGCGTCGATCAGTCTCTCTTTCTGTTCCAACCGGAAGAACCAATCCTCGGTCGTGTAACGATCGGCAACGGTGTCGATCGCCGAGGTGTTGTATTCATCATCCTCATCATCGGCATAAAAATCCGCATTGTATTTCGGCTTAAAGCCTGCGACAGCTATAATGTAATCTTCTACGCTTTTCTCTGTCAAGTTCAGTTCGGTTGCGATCTCGGTGATGATCTCACGAGTCGTTTTTTTACTTTTGCTTTTCAGATAATACAGCCGAGCAATCTTTCTCAACAGCTGATACTGATTCCGGTTATCCGGCTGAAAGCTTCCGCAGTTGACTCGCACATACTCGTGCCACGCGTTCAGCACCTTGAACCGAATCAACTGCAAAAGGGGAAGCCCGGAGCCATAGGTTTGCAGTTCTTCCCACAGCAGAGAAGAAAAAATCTGCTTCAAGTCCTCCACCCGATACTCCTCCAGCTCATACCTTCGGATGAATCTCAATACACGCTCCTGCAATATCGGTTCGTAAAAATGCAGAAATTCATTGTAGTATTTGATGTCGCCTGTTTCCCTGAATCTCACAAAGTATTCGTTCCAATCCGCTAATCTTATCGGGGTGTAATCCAGCTCATACATTTAACATCTCCATCGCTTTTCGGTAAACATTCGTCATTTCCATGTCCTTATCATACTGCGTTATCGCGTATTCAAAATCGACTTGCGCGAGTTCAAAGCAAGAGTCGATATATTCCTTCGCCTTGGCAGATACGGCATCATCGTATTTGCCGAGGCTTTTATTTTTTCGGATCAGGTTGTTCCTGCGTTTCCATAGCAGATGGTGTGGGGAGTCTGTCTTTTTCTGCTGTTCGGGCTTGCGCTGTAATACCTCGGGGTGCTTGGCAACATACGCGCACGGTACGCCGTATTTGGGGTTGACGGTACTGCAATACAGCTGTTTATGTGCGGTTGTCATGAAGAAGTAATCGTCGCAGATTCCGCATTGCCAGAGGTAATGTCCGTGTCGGTAGCCCTCGAATAAATCAGTGTACAAAAAGTCTTTCATGCTGTTGTAATAGACCTTGCGGAAGAGATGACTTTCACCGTCAGCCTTTTCAACGACAGGAATCACCGACGCCCTCGTGCAAAAGGGCTGTTGATCGGTGTGAAAGATCAGTGAACAATACGGGTCGAAGAGGCAAGCGCCGAACGCTTCCGCCAGTTGGCTCTTCGTCCTCGCGCCGCGTTCCACGATTTTGTTCGTTATTTGGAATACCAAAGCAGAGTAGTGCGTCAGGTCATTGATTGCCTGATGAAGGATTCTGCCGAGAGATAGTACCAAATAGAAATCGTCCAAACACTTCATCAGATCGTCTGCTTGATCAGCCTTATCAGCCGAACTGAGATCAAACCCACTTTGGCTAAAAGCATAAATCTCGGAATACTGATTAATTCTTTCTTCTGACAGAAGAAAAGAAATCTTCTCCTTATATTGTTCGAGATCAAACAGAGAAAAGAAAGGAATCTTCTCCAGAGAACTGATCGCGGTGATCAGCCTGCTGCGATATTCGATCAGACCGTCATGCGAGAGATCATCCGTGAGACTGTCAGCGAATCGCTCCAACTCAGCGTACACTTGCGTATACATGAATCGACAGTCGGGTTGGATAGCAAAATAGCTGGTATAGCCGAGCGGATATTCTTTTCCGTTGATTACAAATGAATCCTTCTTATAGGTCACTTCAAACAGGGTAACGGTATCCGTGATGTGCCGTATATCTTTTTCGAACAATCGTTTCACCTCAATGGTATTATATCACGGTCGTCGGTGGGAATAATTGCACTTTAGAATAATCGTTCGATTTTTCACAATTATTAGGAAACGGTTTTGACCTTTCACGGGAAAAGGCGGTTTTTTCAAAAAATCGGACATTGATAGAGTGGAAGGGAAATCTTCCGAATAATGAATGAAGGAGGACTTGAATGTCTAACGAAAAAGAAAAGATCAATCAACAAGACAGTTATCCCTTTGAAATCAGAGATAACTGTTTGTATGTCACGACAGTCTCCAAAAGAGGGAGCAGCACGACTAAGGTCTGTAACTTTGTACCGCGTATCGTCAGTGAAAAGACCGTCGATGACGGTGCGGTGGTGGAGAAAACACTGGTACTCAGCGGCATCCATGTCGACGGGAGCATATTGCCAAAGATAGAAGTGACGAGCGCCGATCTCAGCAATTTCAACTGGCTTCTCGATAAGTGGGGAGCAAAATGTATTATCGAGGTCGGTCAGAGCCGAAAGGATTACCTGCGATACTATATCCTGACGACCTCCGAAAGCGCCGAACAGCTTACCGAATATCATGTGACCGGCTGGAAGAAAATCAATGGCGAGTGGCATTTTCTTCTGCCCAAGGCTCCCTTTGGTAAAGGGAGCTGTCAGCGCCAGCTGACTGAGGGATTGCAGGAATCAACAAACCAATCAACTGCTCCCAACGTTCAGCTGAAAGGCAAACTCCAACACTACTGTGGGGCAGATATCTTTGATCTGTATGACCTAATCGACGCGTACCATCTGTATGAAAAACCGCCTGCTTCGGATCACATCATACAGCCACTTGTGGCTTTTACTTTCCTCACGCCTCTGAATGAATTCATGCGACAAGCCGGATGTATGCCGAAGTTTGTTCTGTTCCTGACAGGCAGAACAGGGACGAGAAAGAGCACTCTTACCGCACTATTCCTGTCATTCTTCGGTCAGTTTTCCTCGTCCGATCTGCCGATGTCATTCAGAGATACCGCCAACAGCATTATCGTCAATTCCTTTTCTCTGAAGGATGTGCTGACCTGCATCGATGACTTTTATCCGTCCGACAACGCTGAGATGAAGAAGCTCAACGCCACCGCGCAGAGCGTCATGCGCGCTTACGGCGACCGAACGGGTCGTGCGAGACTGCGTTCGGACAGCACCTTGATGGAAAGCAGACCGCCGCAGGGCAACGCGATCATCACAGGTGAACTCAACCCCGACGTTGGAGAGAGCGGTACCGCACGTTACTTTGCGCTGGAACTGAAAGAAGAGGACGTCGATCTCGGTTCGTTGTCCGTCTGTCAAAACGAAGCCGTCGACGGCGCGTATCGCCGAACGATGTACGCATACACAGAGTGGATCAAACGCCGCTATCTGTGTGACGATAGCCACGTAGAGAAACTGCGGGACAAGCTGTTTAACTGGCATAAAACTTACAGGAACGATTATTATCATCATAATCAAACCTGTCACGGACGCCTGCCTGAGATCGTCGCATGTCTGATGATAGGAATGCGATTCTTCCTCCAATTTCTCAAAGAACATCAGGTGATTTCACAGGAGGATCAGGACGTTGAGCTGGAGCTGTTCCGCAAGGAGTTATATGCCCTTGCCGATCTTCAATCCGCCTGCGTTGAGCAGGACAAGCCCGTGAACATTTTCATCCGCAAGCTGTACGCGCTGATGGAGGGCGGAAAAGTTCTCGTGACCGATCGAAACCGACCCGATAGTTTTGATCCTTACCCGCCCGGATATATCGGTTGTCAGGACGAGGATTACTACTACTTCAACAAGGATTTAGCGCACTCTGCTGTGAAGAAATTGTGCGCGGAGCAGGGCGAGAGCTTTCCTGTTTCGGCAAAGGCTTTAGTGAAGGCTCTCGCCGAAGAAAAGCTGATCAAAACGACCGCGTCTGGTAACACGGTTTCCGTTCGCTACTGCGGAAAGAATATGCGCTTCATTGCGCTGGATAAGAGCAAAGCTGAGCAGATGATTGGTAGTGAATAATTATCTGATGCAACTGTGGCAGGGTTGACGAAACTCTGTTATTCAGCGTGCTTCTGCTGCAAATTATCTGTGGCATTATCTGTTTCAACCGTCACTTTTCTGATGCGCAGTCATCTATCGGGGTCCCCAAACTGATGCAATCAGTTTGGGGGAAGGAGGAGCCGCGCCACGAGGTCAAGGCGTACCAACCGGATGCGCCTACCGAGTACAGCGAGCGACGACGCGTGGCAAAGCAGCAGATTGCCTCAGTTGTGCAGCAGATTGAAAAGAGTCAGAAAACGGTATGAACACTGAGATATCGCGCATGTGCCGCAGATGCATCAGATAAATTTACACATATATAAGAAAAGATTGTTTCCTTTTCTGCCGATTGATTCAGAGCTTCTTTCCGTAGGATTTTTCAGTTGAATACAACAGGCGTCTTACAATAAGCCCTTTTCAGTTGTTAAAAATGAGTCCTTACCATAAGCAGAGATAGGGCAAGCAGAGCGTTCGGCTGTCCGCCGAACACGTTTGTTGCGGGCAGAAGCCCGCACCCACTTCACCAAAAAAGGAGGTAAATTTTTATGGAAAAACGCAATAGAAACGTCACGCTTTCTATACGGTTAACGCCGAAAGAAAAGCGGGATATTATATCAAAGGCACGGCAGGTAAACCTGCCGATCAACAAATACATTATTGCCTGTTCAGATCGGTTACAGATCGATTGTACCGATTATCGTCCCGTGATTACGGAGCTAAAGCGGATCGGCAACAACCTCAACCAGATCGCGCGGCGACTGAATTCGGGAGGTGTTTTGCCGCATGATTTCGCTGAGGTTTTGGAAGGTCAGCGAAAAATCTACGACCTGATTCTGGAGAAAATGCGCTGATGGCAACGCTCAGTTATATCCGCGAGAGCGTCCAAAGCGCCACGGTGATGAAGCGTGTGATTGACTACTGTAAACAGGATTTCAAGGTCAATGATCCCGTAACCGACCGCAGATATGTCACAGGAATCAACTGCGACGGAGAGAATTCATACACGGAATTCATGGCGACAAAGAAGTGTTTTGACAAGACGAACGGTGTGTATTTCTATCAGTACACACAGAGCTTTTCGCCTGACGAAGAAATCTCTCCCGATCTGGCGCACGAGATCGCTTTGGAGTTTGCCGAACGCGCATGGCAGGGTCACGAGGTTCTGGTGGCGACACATATCGACCGCGATCATATTCACTCGCATTTTATCATCAACTCTGTGTCGTTTCAGGACGGTTCCAAACTGCGCCAATCACCGAATACTTTAAAGCAGCTTCGCGCCTTGAATGACGAGATTTGTCAGGCACATGGGCTGAGTATATTGGAGCCGTACATGGGAGGCGGTACGAAGATTTCTGCTCGTGAATACCGCGCTGCAGTGAAAGGTCAAAGCTGGAAATTTCGGCTCATGACAACCATAGATTCAGCTATGAACAGGAGCGGAAACAGGGTTGATTTCATCCGTGAAATGGAAGGTAAGGGGTACAGCGTGCGATGGTCGCCTGAGCGAAAGTACATCACCTACACCACCCCCGACGGCATGAAGTGCAGAGACGTCAAGCTGCACGAAGAAAAATATCGAAAGGAGATGATGGAGCGTGAGTTTCGATACAGGACAAACCAACAGGGCGCTGGACCGTCTGAAAGCGGCGAACGCCGAGCACATGGAGAAGATAGAGAAGGCACAGGCGCCGACAGCGGTGGCGATACCTTACGAAAGGCGCCAAGAGGAGATAGAGCTCCTGAGAACAGCTTCTCAGTTCCAGCCGGAGCTGTACAGGATGATTTCCCGACTGGCAACGATGGAAAATCTGGAAGATCAGATCGCAAGGATCATGCAGTCGGAGGACGCTTATCTGGAGAAGATGACAGCAAATTTCTCGAAGGAATGTCAGCAGAAGATCGACCAGATGAAGGCGATCTCCGAACAGGATGGGAAGAATCGCGAGCGGTTTATTTCGGATTGCTCTTCAGCGCTGAAAGCGGAGCGGGACAAGCTCAGCGAGGAGATGGAGATTCTCAGGAGACGCGTGCGTCGAATTCTGATAGCAACATCAATCATGGCAATATCTCTGTCGGCTCTGGTATCCTATCTGCTCTGCTGCGTACTCGTATCATAGACGACGACAGCGAGGATGAAGAGGAACGTAGAAAAAGAATCCAAGCAGAACAGAACGGCGCCGACCTCGGCGCTGCAATCGGTCTCGCAGCGGGACTGATCGCGCAAGTCCTCTCGTCGGACGACGATGAGGAAGAAGATAATCTACATGAGAACGAACAAGAAGAACCGATACAACAAAGCATGTAGGACAGAAAGGAACGTATGACAGAACAAAAATCTAATATTTACATGATACCGCTCGAAGCGGTTCAGCACATGAAGCCTGTACCACAGAATCAATTCAGGGACTATCCCGATGTGATTACGGTACAGCAAGCGGCTGAGTTGCTTTGCGTATGCAAAAATACCGTTTACAAGCTGATCAAGGAGAAAAGCCTGCCCTGCCGGAGAATCGGAACAGCGATTCGAATTCGCAAAAAGGATGTGCAGTTATTTCTCAGGGACGCAAGCTGACACGAAGTGTCTTTGATGCCCGAACACACGAGGCGATCAAACCAAGACGGCAACCATACTTTACCGTCCTTTAAGCCGCAAGCTAATAGTTTTCGGGATTTGATTAGCTTTTATGCTGGATATGCCCGCTGTTTCATGGTATACTGCTGTTGAAACGGCGGGCTTTCCGACAGAAAGGAGTAATAATGACAGGAAGCCTGCAAATCAAAAACAACAAATATTATCTCGTTCTGAATACCTATCGGAACGGCAAACGCAAGGTCAAGTGGATCAACACCGACCTGCCCGTCAAGGGCAATAAAACAAAGGCGCAGAAGCTCCTGCGCGAAGCCCTCAAGCAGTATGAAGAAGAACAGCAGCATTGGCAGGAGCTGGAGAACAGCCCCGCGCTCATGCCCTTCACCGACGCGATCAAAAAGTGGTACGCCTACAAGACCGCTGACATCGAATGTCCCATCGACCCGATCACACAGCAGGGCTATGAGATCATGATGCGCGTGCAGATCTTTCCGTACTTCACCGAGAAAGGCTATCGCCTGTGCGACATCAATAAGCAGAATCTGCAAGCCTTCATCAACGAGAAAGCGACCAAAGGAAAGCTGGACGGCTCGGGCGGTCTCTCCGGCGTCACGCTCAGAAAGATCAAGTCGATCATCAACATGACGCTGACCTATTACGAAGCAGAGGGCATCATCGACAAGAATCCTTGCCGGTTCCTGAGACTTCCACCGAAGGAACGCCATGAAGCGAGCTTCTACTCGATGGCGCAGATAGAGGAGCTTCTCGCCAAAGCGAAAGAGCATAACGAACCGCTCTATCCGATGATCCGCGTCACCGCGCTCTACGGACTGCGCCGAAGCGAAGCACTCGGTCTGTGCTGGGACTGCGTGAACTTTGAGAATGAGACTTTCACCATCCGCAGAACGGTCACGAAAGTCTCCAAGGTCGTCGCCAAGGACAAGACCAAGAATATCACCAGCCGTCGATCCTTTCCGATGACCGCAGAGATCAAGGAGCTGTTCCTGAGCCTGAAAGCACAGCAGAAGAAGGATAAGAAGTTCTACGGCAATACCTACTGCGATAATAATTATGTGTTCCGCTGGGAGGACGGAAAACCCTTCGCTCCCGACTATGTGACGAGAAAATTCCGAAAGCTCCTCAAGGAGTACGGCATGCCCCATATCCGCTTCCATGAACTTCGTCACAGCGCGGCGAGCAATTTGCTGAGCATGGGCTTCACGCTCAAGGACGTGCAGGAGTGGCTGGGTCACTCAGACATCAAGACCACCGCGAACATCTATGGTCACCTCGACGCCAAGCGCAAGATCAGCATGGCGAACGCGCTCAGCATGGGCTCTGCCGATACCAACGACAGCACGAAGCAGGGGAGCATCCTGCCCCCGACCGAGAGCACGAATCAAGGAAACGCTTCCGCCGTCACCGCGCATGCCTCTTGAACCGCGATGAAAGGAAACATGAACAGCAAAGAAAAAAGCGCTGTCAAAGTCAAATAATCAGACCTTGACAGCGTAGATCGAGCGAAAAATTCATTACAAAAGTAATGAACAGAGCCGAAAAAAGTGAAAAATCACGCGAAATCGGCTCAAGAAGTGTTAGAAAACCGCGTAAAAGTGTTAGATAAAGTGTTAGATGGACGGTATTTTGGGGTCGTGATCAGCTGACTACGACAGTCGCCAGAATAGCAAAAAGTCCAGAAAACAAGCCGTTTTCTGGACTCTCATCTTGAACCCCATTCAAGCGCGCTACCAAACTGCGCCACACCCGGATACAGTTTTTACTGCAAGAGATATCATAACATAAACCGCCGACAAATGCAAGCGTTTATTGAAAATATTTTTTATTCGCCGAATTTATGCAGTCTGATTGCCGGATCTATGCGGTCGGATCGCAGGATCTAAGCAGTCTGATCACCGGATTTATGCGGTCGTATCGCCGAGTTTTCGCGGAGCGATAACGCGTAAAACGGCAGGGGAGAGCAGGAATCCTAACCCTCGGCTATCCCAATCGTCAAGCAAATAACGGGGCTTTTCCCGATCTGTACCATGCGCCGAAATACAAAAACTCCCGCTATGTAACCGTTAGCGGGAGCATTTTATTCTGATTATTCGAGCACGACGCCCATCTTTTTGCCTTGCTTATTGAGCAGGATGCAGGCGGGGATGCCCAGTACCAGCAGTACGACGAGCTCGCCCAGCGCGACGCAGCCGCCTGTGATCAAAAAGGTGATGAAGCTGAAGCCGGTATCGGTGAAGAAGATCGAGATCTCCAAGCCGACGATAATGCCGTTGAAGAGCGCGGGCATCAAGAGCGCGAGGAAGGGGATGTTCTTGATGCGGACATTGCGCAGCCCATACATGGTGAGCGCCGCAAGCAGGCTCGCGAGCGACCCGAAGATCATGTC
>ONUI01000090.1 GCA_900320995.1 uncultured Eubacteriales bacterium | reverse complement strand
TTGTCAAGAATAGTAGGAGTGTTTTGTTAATAAGGAGTATTCTATATGAGGAGTTCTCATGCAAATGAAGGATTAGCAAATGCTTTTTGGTTACAGTCACGGCATTGAGGCGTTGCGCGAATCATTGGCGATAGCTGATCGGGTTACAACTCCTTCACCCTCAGCGCCTCTGTGACTGTGATACCATCATAACCCATAGTTATGTCGAAAGTTTGATGAATTTGTGAATGATATGTGAAAAGTGATTATCATCAGAATTTTTCATCTTTTGACGGAGGGGTGCCGCCCGCTGTCGCAAATGCTCCGGCGGGCGACGAAGGGGGATGGTTTTGGAAAAGAAGGAGTTTCTCAAATAAAAAGGAGTTTATATATTAAACGGAACAACGTCCGGTAATGCTTGTGTGTATGAGTCGTTGAACAAATAATAGATCGTGCTTATTTGACGGAGGACTGAGTCGGCGCCTGAGTCGGTGCCTGAGTCGGCGCTTGCTTTTGCGCCTGCATCAGTACCTTAGCGGGTGCTTGTGTAGGAACTTGCGTCGGCTTTTGCGCGGGAGCCTGCGTCGGCTTTTGCGCGAGCTTCTCTGTCGGTTTTTGGATCAACTTTTTGGTTTCCTTTTGCACGACCTTTTTCTTTTCGGTGGGAGTGGGTTTCGACTTGGCGATCGTTGTGGTAGGCTTCGCCTTATTCTTCGCGGCGCGGTTGTTCTTGTCGATATTCGCCGTGATCGCCGCTTTTTTTGCTTCGTTGGCGAGATTTTGGTTACAGGCGACGAATGCCGCTGTGCCGGTGGCGATCGTTGCCGCGGCGATCAAGATCGCCGCTATCACCTTGACGCTTGTATTCTTTTTCTTCTTCGGCGTCGGCTCCTGTTGCGCGTTTTTGACCTCTGCCATGTTGTTGATATCGATCATGTTCTTGTTTCTGTTTTTCATGTTCCTCGCCCCTTGTTGTTTTCTTTGTCTATATCATAGCAGGGCGACTGTGACAAAATACAGACAAACAACGGGACATAATGAAAAAATTTGAAAAAATATAAAAAGACGGCTCAAATCATGAGCCGTCCTTAGATCAGTAGTTACACATTCGGATTCTTTGTGCCGCAGCCGGGGCAGAATGTTTCGTCGTTATGCAGCGTTCTGCCGCAGTTTTCGCAGACCGTTTCATTTTGCTCCTCTTGTTCGACAGCGGGTGCGTCCTCTTTAACATCCGGCTCCTCCGGCACGGGATCGGCGTCCTTCGGCGGTTCCGCCTCAAGCCGCGCAGCGCACTGCACGCAAAAAACATAGCCCGGATCATTTACCATACCGCATTGCGGACAGATCTTGCCGTTACCGGGCGTCGGTGCGGGAGCAGGAGCAGGGGTGTTCATCGGCGTCTGTACGGGCACATAGACGACCTGCTGTACCGGTCCGGGCGGGGCATACGGCGGGTTGACGATCTCGATATGCGCCCTGCCGTCCCACGAGGCGTAGATGTTCACCTGTGTGTTATTATCGGGCAAAAAGATGTTGCGCGCATAGTTCTTCCTGCCGATCTGCAGGGTGATCCTGTGCGTGCCGTAGGGGATCCGGAACGAAAAGCGCTGACCGCTGACAAAGTACTGTACCTGTCCGGAAAACAGAAAGCGCACGATCATTGTCACACCGGGGTTGATCGAATAGTATTGGATATTCAGATTCGGGCTGTCGGGGGTCGCGGGCATATTCGGAGTCGCCTGAGCTGCCTGCGCCGTATAAGCGGCATCACGAACATTCACCTGCCTGCCGCAGAAACGACAGTACTGAAACTGTCGGGAATCATCCATGTCGTCGATCATGCCGCATTGGGGGCACTGTATTTTGATGTACATACCTTCACCTTCTGTTGAACAATCTTTATTCTATTATACAACCGACGTCCCTGATTTTCAAGCCTCAGTATGGCGGCAATGTGGGATAGAGTGAACCGCGCGGACGGAAAAATCGAGATTACACTTGCTTAAATATCTGTTGTATAGTAAAATAAACCTATATCGTCGGGTCGAACCATAAGGCGGATCGCCGTTTTTTCGATCCGGCGGATTTTCAAAAGGTGTTATGGTATGAAAACAAAAGACAAAAAACACAGTGTATTTGCACAGGTCAAATACATCCTCGATAAAAGCTACCGCGACAATATCCCCGCGCTGGCGGGACAGTCCGCGTTCTTTCTCCTGCTGTCCGCGATCCCGCTGATCCTGTTTGTGTTCTCGATGTTCTCGTTGCTGACCGGCAAGGATATCAAGGCGTCGGATCTTTCCATGGTCACTTCTCAGCAAGCGTTCCCTTATGCCGACAAGCTGGTGAACTACATCGTCGATTCTGTCCACAAGGCGACCTCGGGCACCGCAATCATCACGGCGGTCATCATGCTGTGGTCAGCCGGCAAGGGTATGTACTGCATCACCGACGGTATCCTGCGCGTTTACCGTATCCCGAATAACAAGTTCTGGGTGCTCAAGCGCATCTACGCGATGGGCTACACCATCGTGATGCTCCTGATCCTGCTGGGCGGACTGGTCGTCGTTCTGGCGAACATCTTCTTAGCGTCCTCGATCTCCGAGCTGCTGGGCGGCGGACAGAAGATCCATTGGCTGGTGATCGCGCTGCTGCAATTGCTGTTTTCTCTGCTGCAAACGCTGTTGATGGCATGGGCGCTCAAGCTGTTTTTGCGCAACAAGGTCAAGCGCTCCTACACCACCATCCGCGCGCTGTTCCCGGGCATGCTGCTCACTATGATCGCATGGAAGGTCCTCACCTACGGTATCGTCATTTATCTGCGCAATTTTGCGGCGTCGTCGGTATACGGCAGCTTAGCCGGTGTGTTCATGGTGATGGTCTGGGTGTACTTTTTGACCTACCTGCTGTTGTACGGCATCCAGATCAATTATGTCTATCGCAAGGAGTTCAGCACCTTCCGATTGTTCAAGCGAAAGAAAAAGGAAGAGGCGCAGACCGCGCCCGAATCGGCAGAAAAGGAGTGATCGTATGAAGTGGTTCAAGCACAATTCCGTCAGCCGCTTCGAGGTCGAGCCCTATGATCCGACCACCCAGAAGGCGGTGATCCGCAGTTCCATCTGCACGGGAGAGAAGGTCGCAGGCTTCAAGAGCAAGCGCGACGGACACTTTACCGAGGTCATGCTCATCCGTAATAAAAAGGATGAAGAAAAGTTCAAAGAGATGTATAAGGTCGATTCACTCCCGGTCGAGTATTGATCAAAGTCATATCGCAATCAGCCGCCGTGTCCGGATGACGCGGCGGTTTTTGTATGCAGATAAGAAGTGCTGTAGGGCGGGGGCTTGCTCCCGCCGAAACCTTTCCGATATATCCCGTTTAAATGCGGAGCAGATGAAACCCATTGTAGGGGAGGGGCTTGCTCCTCCCGAAGCGTTTCCGATATTTCCCATTCAAATGCGGAGCAAATCACATTTGCCGTAGGGTACGGCATTTATGACGTACCGCAGAATGGCCGGCGTTTCTTATATCGAAAACCGTAGATGGAACATATTCGCATCTGCCATGCGGTACGTCGCAAGCGCCGTCCCCTACAAATCCACTGAAACCTTTCCATCCCCTTGACAACTTACCATCTCTGTGGTATGATTTGTATAACTTATCATACTATCATCAGACACAATACCGATCGTTATGATAAAAAGCAAAATGCATTCAATGAGGTGATCCTATGGCAGCTCCGAAAGGAAAATATGCGTGGACGGCTACCGTCGGCGAAAAAGGACAGATCGTCATCCCCAAACAGGCGCGCGATCTTTTCGATATACGCCCCGGCGACACGCTGATCCTGCTCGGCGACGTTGACCGCGGCATCGCGATACCGCCCAAATCATCATTCGGCGAGTTGTTCAACATCACATTCCACGACGAGGAAGGTGAAGCAAAATGAAAAAGATCGCGTTTTTCTCCATTCCCGCGCACGGTCATACCAATCCCATGCTACCCGTAGCGGCGGAGCTCGTTAAGCGCGGCAACACGGTGCGCTTTTATTCCTTTGACGAGTTCGGCGACAGGATCAAAAAAACCGGCGCCGAGTTCATCTCCTGCACGCCTTATCTTCCCGAGGTGAACGAGGAACAGATGGCGCGTCTGATGAGCGTGTCCCAAACAGAAATGACCATCCAGGATATCCGCACCACCCTGAACATGAACGACTTCTTTGAAGCGGAGTTCAAGACCTTTCAGCCCGATGTCGTCTATACCGACGCGGTCTGCTTCTGGGGCAAGCTCAACGCGTGGAAGCACCATGTCCCGATGGTGTGCTCCACCTCCACCTTTGCCTTCAATCAGCTCTCGTCGAAATACATGAAGCAAAGCCGTGCCGAAATCAAGGATATGCTCCTCGGTCTGCCGAAGATCTCCAGGGAGCTCAAGACCCTGCATCCCTACGGCTACGAGGTCAAGAGCGCTCTGGCACTGGTGCAGAACGACAATCAGACCGATACCAATGTCTATACCTCGCGGCGCTTTCAGCCTTATGCCGAGAGCTTTACGAGTCATTATAACTTTGTCGGGCCGTCCGTGTTCTCCGAGCTTTTGCCGCAAAAGGAGAAGCAGCGTCCCTTGATCTATATATCACTGGGCACGGTCATCAACGATCGCCCCGATTTCTATCAGAAGTGTATCGCGGTGCTAAAGGATATGGACGCGGACGTCATCATCTCGCGCGGTCAGTATATGGATGAGAAGAAACTCGGCAATCTGCCCGACAACATCAAGACATATGTGCGCGTCGATCAGCTTGAGGTGCTGTCGAGAGCCGATGTGTTCATCACCCACTGCGGCATGAACAGCGTGAGCGAGAGCCTTTACATGGCGACTCCGATGGCGCTGTATCCCCAGACTGCCGAACAATTTGCCGTTGCAAGGAGAGCGGAAGAGATCGGCGCGGGCGTTATGCTTGCCGACGATTCCGCCGAGGGGATCAAGCGCACGGTCGAGCAACTGCTGCATGATCGGCAGTACGCGCATGCCGCCGGGGAATGCAGTGATGATTTTCGCTCCTGCTCCGGCGCGAAGGGCGCGGCGGATTTCATTGAGAACGCGCCCCACACCTGCGACGACGTCGATCCCATCGCCGAGATGAACAAGGTCAACAAGCTTTGGCGGATCGTCTTCCCGATCATCGCCACGGGGACAGGCGTACTGCTGGGCACGCTGATCTCATGGCCGTTGGGAATCACGGTCGGAATCGCCCTCGGCGTGCTGTCCTATCCGCTCAATACCTGCGTGCAAAAGCTGCGCTACAACGCGGTGATCAAAAAGCTGAAAAAGAAGCAATAAACAGCTCAGCCCCTCTCTCGAGGGGCTTATCTGATGCGCCTATATTTATCACAAAACACTATAGCATTATGGGCGCAAATCTGTTATACTGATAACAGCAATCCTTTCAACAGGAGGAACATCCATGAAGAAGAGCGTCATCATCTTGTTGATCGTCGCGTTATTACTCAGCCTCACCGCGTGCGGCGGCGGCGCGACGCCCGACAGTGCCTCACCCGACAGCGCGACCGCCGATCAGACGGCAGACAGCCCATATCATTTGGTCAGCAGCGTCAGGGTTTATCAAAAGGACGCGGCGCAGGGGGTCTGGATCCCGCAGAACACGACGACGATCGAATATGACAAGACCTATCCCGTTCGCTTCACCACCGTGAACGAGGATGATCAGGAGCATCCCAAAATCACCGCGTGCGCGTATACCTTCGACGAAGAATACCCCCTGACCCGCGTTGACACGGTCAATACCTCGAGCGCCAAAACGACGGCGGAGTATCAGAACGGCAGACTGTCCACCGTCAATACCGTGTCCGCCTCCAAGACGTCTTCGACGGTCTATCGTGACGACCCAAAACGGTCTGCTCAAAACCACCTCCGATTCCGGCGTCTATGCCAACCGGGCGGACGGCGACAAAAAGGAGTGGCAGCGCCTGCGCGGTATCTATACCGCCGACTATGACGACGATGGGATCATCAGCGTGATGACCGGAGATTTCGGCAAGGATGGCAAGCGTGCCGAAAAGCGCTTTGTCACCACCCGCGACGGCGGCAGGATCACCGAGGTCGTCGAGGAGATCCCCGGCGACGATGACAGCTGGACACAGCTGATGAAGTACGAATTCGCGTACAACGATATCGCGATCACCCCCATGCGCTACAGTATGATGATGAACTGGTTTCTCGCCGGCGGCGACAATCAGTACTACCACTATCACTGGTATTGATCCACCGTTTTTCAATGCAAGGAGATTTTATGAAAAGCAATCGCACAGACCTGATCCACGACCCCTCGGGCTTTGTTCTGCTCTCGGAGCATGTGCCCGGTATCATCCAGGAGA
>ONUI01000157.1 GCA_900320995.1 uncultured Eubacteriales bacterium | reverse complement strand
GCCACCTTCTCCGCTCTGCTCTCCACCGCGCGATCCTCACTCCAAAGCGCGGGTCTGGACGTTCCGGAGCTGACAAAGGATAACTACGCCGCCGTACTCGATCAGCTTGTAAGCCAACTCTCCGACGATAACGTCAAAGCAAAGGCGACCGCCGCCGCAAAGGAAAAGGTCACCGCAAGCGTAGAAGCGAACCGCGACGCCGTCACCGCCGCTGTCACCGCCGCCGTCAGAGAAAATGTAGAAGCACAGGTCACAGCGAGCGTGCACGATCAGGTCACCGCCGCCGTGATCGGCAATCTGGGCTACAGCGTAGACGAATACAATGCCGCCGTAGCCGAAGGGTTGGTCGATGAAGCGACGCAGGCGCAGGTCGCCGGCGCGATCGAATCACAGATGAATTCCGAAAGCACGCAAAGCACCATCATCTCTCTCACCGACCAGAATATGCAGAGTGATGCGGTGCAGGCGACCATCGCCTCTAACACAGACGCGAAGATCGCCGCACTGATCGACGAGAACATGCAGGGCGAAGAGGTACAAAAGGCGATCTCCGACGCGCTGGCAAGCGCCAAAGCAGGCAGAGAGAAGATCACGGCGCTGAAAGCTCAGCTCGACAGCTACGGCACCTTCGATTCCGGTTTGCAGGATTATACAAACGGCGTCGGCTCCGCGGCAGGCGGCGCGTCACAGCTCCACAGCGGCACCACATCACTGCGCAACGGAGCCGCCGATCTCAGTTTGGGCGCGTCTCAGCTCCATTCGGGCACACAGTCGCTCAGCGACGGCGCTTCGGCACTGACCGACGGTATCCTCACCCTCAAGAACGGCGTTCCCGCTCTGACCGAGGGCGTGACGTTACTACGCGACGGCGCGATGACGCTGAACGAGGGACTGAAAACCTTCAACACCGAGGGTATCAGCAAGATCACTTCTCTGAAAGACAGCGACCTGAGCAAGATCGCTACCCGCCTGAAAGCGACCGCCGATGTCGCCAACCACTACAAGTCCTACTCCGGTCTGACCGACGAGATGGACGGCGAAGTCAAGTTCATCTACAAGACCGAAGAGATCGAAAAATAAGGATAACCAAAAGAGGCTGCACACCGCAGCCTCTTTTTTCGAAATAGACATTGATTTAGGAGCAGAGCGTTTTCGAGCCTCCCTCTGACGAGGGAGGTGCCGAGCAATCAAGCGAGGCGGAGGGAGAGATAACGAAGCGTCATTTTAACAAACCGCGTTTTGACTCAATCCGCCGCTGAAACAACATTGCATACGGTATTGAGTCAAACGTTTCAAAGCTACTGTTACGCTGCGTTATCTCTCCCCTGCGAACACAAGCGGCGAACCCTCTATAAAGTTCTGCTCGCTTGCCCCCTCGTCAGAGGGGGGCAGAAAAGTCTTTTCTGCAAGAGGCTACACAGCGCAGCCTCTTTTTTATTTCGAAAAGATAACGATCCGCTAATCCAAATGCATGATTGATTTTTGCACCCGCGTATGGTAGAATAAGGAAAAGTTTACCGCAGAGTATCGTATCATGGAGGTCATGACATGAAATTACAGGAATCCGGTGAAATGTATCTGGAAACGATCCTGGTATTGACGCAGGAAAAGAGCTTTGTCCGTGCGATCGACGTGGGCGAGCACATGGGCTACTCCAAGCCCTCCGTCAGCCGTGCGATCGGACTGCTGCGCAACGGCGGCTTTGTCGAGGTTGGCGACGGCGGCGGTCTGAGCCTGACCGAAACCGGTAAAGAGGTCGCCGAAAAGATCTATGAACGTCACAGATACCTCACCAAGATGCTGATGGAAATGGGCGTCGATGAAGAGACCGCCTCTCAGGACGCGTGCCGCATGGAGCATGTGGTTTCGGACAAGTCCTTTGCCGCCATCAAACAATACTTTCATTATAACGAAGCGTAAAGCAAAAAATCACCCGCTGCGTCGATCACAGCGGGTGTCTTTATCATTGATTATTTTGCTTTTGCGATCGCGTCGAGGATCGCGGTCTTGGGCTGTACGCCGATCATACGATCTGCCTCGGCGCCGTCCTTGAAGACGATCATAGTCGGCACACTCATGATGCCGAAATCCATCGCGATATCGCCGCACTCGTCGATGTCGACCTTGTACACCGCGTAGGAACCGTCGCTCTCAGCGCCGATCTCCTCGACCGTGGGGGTCAGCATCTTGCACGGGCCGCACCATGTCGCGAAGAAGTCGACCAGCACAACGCCGCTCTTGATTTTCTCAGCAAAATTACTGTCATTCAAATGCTCTACTGCCATAATATTTACCTCCATATAATTATTTAGCTGATTATAGCATATTATATCCGCAAAGTCTATCAATAATTTATGAACTTATTCAAATAATAAAACAATCAATAAAGGAGTGTTGACTATGTACGATCTGATCATCATCGGAGGCGGCGTCGCGGGCATGACCGCCGCGATCTACGCCGCGCGTTCGGGACTGTCTACGCTGATCATCGAGAAAGCGGGCTTCGGCGGACAGGCGGCGCTTACCGCAAAAATCGAAAACTATCCCTCTTACAAAGAGATCGACGGTTTTCAGCTTGCCGCCGACATCAAGGCGCAGGTCGACGCGCTGGGTGTAGAGAGCCTTTCCGCGCAGGTACAAAGCCTAAAGAAAGAGAATGACGTCTTCACCGTCACGACCGACAGCGACAGCTATCAGTCCAAGGCGGTCATCATCGCCAACGGCGTTCGCCGCAGAGAGCTCGGTATCCCGGGTGAGGACGAATTCCGCGGACGCGGCATCAGCTGGTGCGCGGTATGCGACGGCGGCTTCTTCCGCAAGAAGAAAACTGCCGTTATCGGCGCGGGCAACTCGGCGCTCGGCGACGCGATCTATCTGTCCAATCTGTGTGAAGAGGTCTACCTCATCTTCCGCCGCGACTATCCCACCGCGACCAAGAGCTATATGGATAAGCTCGAGAACATCGACAACATCCGCCTGATGCCCCGCCATATTCCGGTCGAGATCAAAGGCGATCGTCTTGTCACCACGCTGAAGATCAAGAACGTCGACAGCGGAGAGGAAACCGATCTCGCTGTCAACGGCGTATTTGAGGCGATCGGTCTGATCCCCGACAACGACGTCTACGCCGAGCTTGCGGAGCTGGACGACAACGGCTATCTTCTCACCGACAATGAGATGCGTACCAAAACGCCCGGGCTGTTTGCCGCAGGAGATACGCGCCAAAAATCCCTGCGTCAGATCGTTACCGCATGCTCCGACGGCGCTCAGGCGGCAACCGCGGCGCACGATTACCTGAAATTAGGAAAATAATGACGAATATTCAAACACGTTTGTTCAGTATACAGGATAAGGACTATCAGGCGTTTTCCGCAAAGCTGAATCCCACGGTCGATCCCGATACGATCATCGGCATACGGATCCCCGCGCTCCGAGCGCTTGCCAAGGAGCTGAAAGGATCGGATGAAGCGGAAAAGTTTCTCTCTGTCCTCCCGCATGAATACTTTGAAGAGTATCAGCTGCACGCCTTTCTGATCGGATATGAAAAGGATTTTGACAAAGGACTGTCGGCAACCGAGTGCCTTCTCCCCTATCTCAACAGCTGGGCGCTGACCGATTCCATCCGTATCAAGGCGTTTGACAAAGCGCCCGAAAAGCTCCTGCCGCACATCGAAAAGTGGCTCAAGGACGACCACCCCTACACCGTGCGCTACGGCATCCTCTGTCTGATGAACTACTTTCTGAATGATCGCTTTGCGACCCGCTATCCCGATATGGTCGCCGCGGTACACAGCAACGAATACTACGTCAGGATGATGCAGGCATGGTATTTCGCCACCGCGCTCGCCAAGCAGTATGACGCCATCCTGCCCTATCTGACCGAGCGTCGTCTGGAGCCGTGGGTGCATAACAAAACGATCCAAAAGGCGGTGGAGAGCTACCGCATCACCACGGAGCAAAAAGCCTATCTGCGGACATTGAAAGTGAAATAATCATACCGATAAACGATCGATTGAGATTACCACAGCCCGTTGGCGCACGCGTCAACGGGCTTCGCAATGAACATTCAAAAGACAAAATCGGCGGTGAGTACAGCACTCACCGCCGATCATTCTTTATTCAGTTATATGATCAGACAGCGGCAGTAATGACGCTCTTCTGTCTGTTCGGGATCGCGAACGCTACGTTGATCGCGTGGTCGCCGATACGCTCGATATCGATCAGCATATTCAGGAAGGTCGTGCCCGCCTCGGCGTTGCACTCACCCTTGTTCATGCGCTGGATGTGGTTCTGCTTGTAATCATCCTTGCAG
>ONUI01000144.1:4549-10996 GCA_900320995.1 uncultured Eubacteriales bacterium | reverse complement strand
CAATAAAGGCGGTTGTGGTCGCCGAGCAGGAAATCGACTCTGCCGTAGACCTTGAGGCGCAGGGTCTCAAAGGCGTGCTCCGCCTCCGCCTGCATCTTCTTCGCGATATCCTCATCCAAATCGGCGGGACAGACCTCTTCGGTCGCGCCTTCCTGATACTTGTTCTCATAATCATACCAGCCGTCCCTGGGGATGATCTCGATGACAGGCAGCGCCTTGCCGCCCAAAATGCCGACCGAGAACTCACGGCCTTTGATGTATTCCTCCACCAGAACATCGTCGTCATAGCGGAACGCCGCGCCTACCGCGGCGACGAACTGCTCGGGATCGCCGACGATCTGCACGCCCACGGAGGAACCCGCGGAGCAGGGCTTGACGACGCAGGGGAACTTGCACCAGCTGTCAAGGTAGCCCTCGCCCATGAACTCGCGCTTATACAGGCGGCTCATCGGGGTCGGGACGTTACTGTTGAGGAACACGCCCTTGGTCACGCCCTTATGCATCGCGATCGCGGAGCCGAGGTGGTCGGAGCCGGTATATTTGATGCCGTGCATCTGTAATGCCGCCTGCACGGTACCGTCCTCACCCTCGCCGCCGTGCAGCCCCAAGAAGGTGATGTCAGCCGCCTGACACAGCTCCAGCACATGGTCGCCGAAGTAGCCCGCGGACTGGTTTTTGCGGCTATTTCTGATCGCCTCGATATCGGGCGCTTCGGTCTCGATGACCGCGTCACCCGCAAAATCATAGTTCTGCGCAAAGAGCCTGTCGGCGTCAAAATCATCGCCCTCATAGCCCATATATACGTCGATCAAAACGACTTGATGCCCCTTGGACCGCAGCGCAGCTGCGACCTTGGAGCCGGATAAGATCGATACATCGCGTTCGGAGGAGAGTCCCCCGGCTAATACAACTATTTTCATATCTTTACCTCGATTCATCATATACTTTTCAGAGAATTGTAGGGGAGGGGTGCTCCTGGGAGATTCCCCTGATAGGGGAAATGTCCGCGAAGCGGACAAAAGGGTTGCCGTTCTCGCTTAGAGAAAGGCGTCTCCGCCGAGGAATGCTCCTCCCGTGTCGCGTCAGCGACATTCGCAAAGCGAAAGGTTGCAGTAGCTTTTGTGTTTTACATTTAGAATTGATCAAATGGATGAGTATCGGGAGGAGCAAGCCCCTCCCCTACAAATTGTAATGCAGCGTTTCGCTAAAACATAAACCCGTTATATCCCCAATTCTCGGTTTCCTCAAACTTGACATAGACATGACTGCCGTCGACGCCCATGATGTCCTTGGCGATCTCACAGAGCCTCGAAGTAAGCGCCTCATAGCTCTCGCGGGGCGCGCTGTGGAGCAGGCTGACGTCAAAGAACGCGATCGGCTCGTCGTTCTTGCCGCCGAAATACAGGCGGCAGTTGTCCGAGATCTCGACCATCAGGTAGCGTTCGGATTTGCCCAGCAGGGTGATCGCCTCGCCCAAGGCGCTCTTGAGCGCGACCTCCTTATCGGGGGATACGGGTGTTGAAAACTTTGCGTTGATAAAAGGCATGATGTCCTCCTTTTTTAATTAAGAATTAGGAATTAAGAATTAAGGGGAATGCTTACGTTACAGTGTCATTCTCAAAGGCTCCCTTTGGGAAAGGGAGCTGTCAGCGGACAAGCATGTCAGCTGACTGAGGAATTGTATCAATCGAACGAGCGTAAGCGAGATACCTTATCCCTGCAACTCTTTGATCCTCATTCTGATGTGATAATCAATATCGTCACACACTTCTTTAAAACGTGTATGGATAACCCGGTTTGTGTATCGTAATACTTCTATGTCCAAGCTATTCAAAAAATCGGTTCGTATTTTATCATATAATTCAGCATCTTCTTCATAATGCTGAGAACCGTCCAACTCAATTACCAGTTTTGCTTGAGGGCAATAAAAATCTACGATATAGTTTCTGATTATCTTTTGCCTGAGAAAAATAATATGATACTGTTGATGGTACAGTTTCAGAAAATCATACCAAAGTTGTTTTTCCTCTTTGGTCATATTGTTTCTCAGCGTTCTCGCCAAAGGCAGATTATCTTTATTATGTATTCTATCCATGAAAACGACCTGATTCGGTTGGTCGCGAGAAATCTCGCTCCATTCATACAATTCCTCAGTCGGCGTTGCCGACAGCTCCCTTTCCCAAAGGGAGCCTTTTCTTCCTCGTGCCAACGGAGCGAATCAACTTCCTTAGCTTCTCTATTATAATCCATACCGCCGCCGGAATCAACCAAAACAAACGATTATTTTGCTATTATTTTCTTTTTACGTATTGCGAACCGAGCAAATCGATGGTATAATATACAATAACTAATTGTGTTTTATACAAAACATACAAGGAGGAATTATTATGCCATTAGTTAACGCGAAAGAAATGCTCACCAAAGCAAAGGCCGGTCACTATGCTGTCGGTCAGTTCAACATCAACAACCTTGAGTGGACCAAGGCGATCCTGCTGACCGCTGAGGAGCTCAAATCCCCTGTCATCCTCGGCGTATCCGAGGGCGCGGGCAAGTATATGTGCGGCTACAAGACCGTCGTCGGTATGGTCAAGGGTATGATCGAAGAGCTCGGCATCACTGTTCCCGTAGCGCTCCACCTCGATCACGGCTCCTATGAGGGCGCTAAGAAGTGCATCGAAGCGGGCTTCTCGTCCATCATGTTCGACGGCTCTCACTATCCGATCGAAGAGAACATCGCCAAGACCAAAGAGCTGGTCGGCATCTGCAACGATCTGGGTCTGTCCATCGAGGCTGAGGTCGGCTCCATCGGCGGCGAGGAAGACGGCGTTGTCGGCATGGGCGAGTGCGCTGATCCCGAAGAGTGCAAGATGGTCGCTGATCTGGGCGTTACCATGCTGGCTGCCGGTATCGGCAACATCCACGGCGTTTATCCCGAGAACTGGGCAGGTCTGAGCTTTGAGACCCTCGACGCGATCCAGCAGAAGACCGGTGAGATGCCGCTCGTACTCCACGGCGGTACCGGTATCCCGGACGACATGATCGCAAAGGCGATCTCTCTGGGCGTTTCCAAGATCAACGTCAACACCGAGTGCCAGCTCGTATTCGCTGAGGCGACCCGCCAGTACATCGAGGCAGGTAAGGACAAGCAGGGCAAGGGCTTCGACCCCAGAAAGCTGCTCGCTCCCGGCTTCGAGGCGATCAAGGCAAAGGTCAAGGAGAAGATGGAGCTGTTCGGTTCCGTCGGCAAGGCGTGATCTAACCGGTCATTGCGAAGCTCTTTGAACACGCGTTCAAGGAGCTGTGACATTCACAACCGAATCATCATATGAACATCAAGCCGCTGTCATGCTATTGACGGCGGCTTTTGTTAGTTAGGAGTGAGGAGTGAAGAGTTGAGGTGTATATGAAGTGTCTATTGTTTGGGAGAGGCGTAACACACGTGTTTACTCCCGCCAAAAACACAACATCACAGAGAACCCGTAGGGCGGGGGTTCACTCCCGCCGAAATCCCAACGTCACAGAAAGCCGTAGGGGTCGGCGCCCTCGACGACCCGAAACCCATCCGCCACACCCCACCCATCGCGAAGCAGTTCCCATCTTCCGTAGGAACAACCGTTAGACACATGTGCTGTCAAGGATTATCATACTGTTAACTATGGACATCACCGCTCAACTGTGCTAAGATACTGGTAGAACTAACAGAATCGATGTGTGCAATATGAAGCAATGGATCGCAATCCTCCTGACGGTGTTGACGGCATCGGCGCTGGTCGCGTGCCAAACCGGCAAGAAGGATGATAAATCAACAGAAGCTCCCGCGGCGACCGCCGCCGTGACTGAGGCTCCGACTCAGGCTCCCGCTACCCAAGCCGCCGCGTTATCGGCACAAGCCGCTGCGCCGGTGGACGCGTCATGGTTCGATGACGCGGTGTTCGTCGGCGACAGCGTCACGCTGGCTTTGGATTACGCCTGCAGCGGCGACAAGTCCCTGCTCGGCAACGCGCAGTTCGTCTGCGCGCAGAGTCTGGGCTACCACAACGCGCTGTGGGATCTGGATACCGAGGGCGCGGTACACCCCTCCTATCAGGGCGAGACGATCCTTTCCGAGACCGCCGCCGAAAAGACCGGCGCTAACAAGGTATTTGTCATGCTGGGCGTCAATGATATCGGCACCTACGGCGCGGATGACACGATGGAGCAGGCAAAACAGCTCGCCGAACGCATCCTCTCCCACACCCCGAACATCAAGCTGTATTTTCAATCCACCACCCCCATGCTCGCCGACAAGGAAAGCGGTTGGCTGAACAACGACAAGATCACGGATTTTAACGATCAGTTAAAGGCATACTGCGAGGCGCGGGGCTATTCCTTCATCGACGTATACCATCAGGTGTGCGACGACTCCGGCGCGCTGAACCCCGCCTATTGCAGCGATCCTGACAATCAGGGCATCCATTTCAACACGGACGGCTGTACCGTATGGGCGAATTACCTCAAGAGCACGGTCGCGCAGCTCGAAGCCGCCACCGAGGCGCCCACACAGGCGCCCACACAGGCGCCCACGCAGGCTGATAAACAGGCAGGTTCATCATCGACCGGCGGATCATCCGCGCAGGCGGACAGCGTATCCTCCTCGGATAACAGCATGGTGGAGATCAACTATTACGTCCCCGACGGGCAATAAAAAAGGATATAAACTGTCGCTTAGGCGGCAGTTTTTTGTTTGATCATGTTACATCATACGCATGATCCGCTCCGCGTTTGGGTGGGGTGGATCGGAAACGTTGCGGTATATTTGTAGGGGTCGGCGCCCTCGACGACCCGCATGGCAGAAACATCTTTCCCCTATCTCACGCTTTCGATATACGATACGCCCGTCATTCTGCGGTACGGTACCCTACGGAAGCATGGATCTGCTCCGCATTTATATGGGATATATCGGAGAGGTGACGGGAGGAGCAAGCCCCTCCCCTACAATGGGCTTCATCTGCTTCGCGTATAAATGAGATATATCGGAGAGGTTTCGGGAGGGTCGAGACCCTCCCCTACAATAAACGTTACAGCGGCAATTACCAATGGGAGAGGGCAGGACACGCGTGTCCGCCCTCCCTCAACCATTCACCATTCGTCAAACAACGCCCCTCCCCTACAAGGGGCTTTATTTGCTTCCGTAGGGATGACCATTGGTCATCCGCAGAATGACGAGCGTTGCTGTTATCGAAAGCCATAGATAGAACATACACGTTCCTGACATGCGGAAGATCGATGATCGTCCCTACTGGCGAGGCTCATTGTCATCCCATCGTACATCATTAACCGGAGCGCACAAAATAACCGCTGTCCATGTGGACAGCGGTTTTGGCATTATCTTCTCTTTTATCCGATCACATATGGGATCTCTATATCCGCCAGATAACGGAGAATAAAGGTTGCGTCGATGACCTCAAGCACGCCGTTTTTATCGATGTCGGCGAACATCAGGGTCTGTTGATCCGCTTGGGTACCCATGTTCGAGAGATAGTGCTGAACCTCGGTGACGTCCCTCACCGTGATCTGCCCGTCGCCGTCCGCGTCGCCGACCTTCGGCTCGGGAACGTCACCGAGCGTGATAAAGGTAAAGCCGTTGTTATTGGCATATTTCTCGGCAGCAGAGCCCGGATAGCCGTAGATAGTAAATCCGTCAATTTTAGTTGATAAATGGTTTTCTACATAATAGCCAAATGCTGAACTGTCAATACGCGTGACCGTTTCGGGGATCGTGACGCTCATCAGTCTCGTGCAGTGCTCAAACGCCTTCTGACCGATACTCGTGACAGAGTTACCGATCGTGACACTCGTCAGTCCCGTGCAACCCCAAAACGCAAGACTATTGATATCGGTGACTGAGTCGGGGATCGTGATGCTCGTCAGACCCGTACAGCCGTAAAACGCCCAATCGCCGATACTCGTGACCGAGTCGGGGATCGTGACGCTTGTCAGTCCCGAACAATCTTCAAACGCAGCTTCGCCGATACTCGTGACCGAGTTGCCGATCGTCACGCTTGTCAGTCCTGTACAGCCGTCAAATGCACCATTGCCGATACTCGTGACCGAGTCGGGGATATTGACGCTCGTCAGTCCCGTACAGCCGTAAAACGCAGAGTCGCCGATACTCGTGACGGATTTGCCTATAGTCACGCTCGTCAGTTCTTTGTGGGAGGAAAACGCATAGTCGACGATACTCGTTACATTATCGCTGATTATGATTTTTTTGATATTATCTGCTCCTAAAAATATGAGTCTAATACCATTTATAGCAGACTGATTTAGTGTAACGCTTGTCAATCCTGTGCAGTATGCAAATGAAAAGTTTTCTATACTCGTGACGGAGTCGGGGATATTGACGCTCGTCAGACTTGAGCAGTATTCAAACGCAGAGTCGCCGATACTCGTGACGGAGTCGGGGAT
>ONUI01000144.1:0-4519 GCA_900320995.1 uncultured Eubacteriales bacterium | reverse complement strand
ATACTCGTGACGGAGTCGGGGATATTGACGCTCGTCAGACTTGAGCAGTATTCAAACGCAGAGTCGCCGATACTCGTGACGGAGTCGGGGATAATTAATTCGATTATCAAAGAGTTATTCAAATAAAGATCGTGAGCGTAATATAATGGTTTTGAATAATCGTCACCATATACAATTGAACACCAAGCGCCGATATCGCTGATGTGAACTCCCTTCAGCTCGGCACAGTCGCAAAACGCACTATCCCCTATACTCGTTACCGAGTTGCCGATCGTGACATTCTCAAGGTTTGTACAGCCTTCAAATGTACTTTTGCCTATACTCGTGACCGAGTCGGGGATAGCTGCGCTCGTTAGTCCCGTACAGCCGGAAAACGTAGAGTCTCCGATACTCGTGACGGAGTCGGAGATATCTATGCTCGTCAGTCCCGTACAGCCGTAAAACGCAGCGTCGCCGATACTCATAACAGAGTCGGGGATCGTGACGCTTGTCAATCCCGTACAGCCGTAAAACGCATCTTCGCCGATACTCGTGACGGAGTCGGGGATATCTATGCTTGTTAGTCCCGTGCAGGATTCAAACGCATCCTTCCCGATACTCGTGACGGATTTGCCTATAGTCACGCTCGTCAGCCCCGTGAGGTCCTTAAACATTTGATTACTGATGCTCGTGACGGAGTCCTTGAGTATAACTGTCTCAATACCGGAGCAATTTTTAAAGGCGTTTTGGAAACTATCCGCACCTGTCTTATTCAAGCTCACAGACTTAATACCCGTGCAGTCCTCAAACGCGTGTTTACCGATACTCGTGACAGAGTCGGGGATATTGATGCTCGCAAGTCTCGTGCACATGTAAAACGCACTATTACCGATACTTGTGAGTGAGTTGGGGATATTGACGCTCGTCAGTCCCGTACAGCCGCGAAACGCGGAGTCGCCGATACTTGCGACGGAGTCGGGAACCGTAACACTCGTCAGATCTTCACATTTGAAAAACAGAAAATCGGCTATACCTAAAGTACCGTCTTTGATAACGACCTCAGACGGACAATCTCCTTTCATCTTATATGCTACTTTACCGGCATAAACTAGACCGTCAGGCTGATTATTATACCAAGCAGTATAGGAGAACGCACTCTGACCGATACTCATGACCGAGTCGGGGATCGTCACGCTTGTCAGCTCCGAGCACCCGGAGAACGCAGAACCGGCTATACCCAAAGTACCGTCTTTGATAACGACCTCAGACGGACAATCTCCTTTCATCTTATATGCTACTTTACCGGCATAAACAAGACCGTTAGGCTGATTATAATACCATCGGGTATTGTAAAACGCACCGCTACCGATACTCGTGACAGAGTCGGGGATCGTGACGCTCGCCAGGCTCGTGCACGAGGTAAACGCACTCTCACCGATACTCGTGACTGAGTCGGGGATCATGACGCTCGTCAGACCTTTGCAGTTAGTAAACGCATTATAACCAATACTTGTGACAGAGTCGCTGAGTATAATTGTCTCAATATTAAAGCAGTCTTTAAAGTCAATTTTGAAGCTATCTGCTGCTTCTTGGTTCAAGGTCACAGTTTTTAATCCCGTACAGCCGCTAAAAGCATACGGGCCGATACCCGTGACGGAGTCGCCGATAGTTACGCTCGTCAGACCTTTGCAGTCTTTAAACGCTCTCTCACCGATAAACGTGACGCCGTCTTCCACAATCACTTCGGTAATGTCTGAGCTTTCCCATGGCACTTTAAAAAACCCAGAGTCGTAACTTTTCATTCTGCCGTTGCCTGATATCGTTAATACGCCGTCATCTAATGACCATGTACAGTCGCCGGTGGTGCCGCTTGTCGCGCCGGTCACAGCACTGTCTGTCTCAGCCGCCATCGCGCTGAACGGCACGATGCCAAACACGCTGATCACCATAATAACGGACAATATCATGCTGATGATTTTTGTATGAGTTCTCATTTTTTCCTCCTCATTATTTGCCATCCTTCGGAACGATCCTCGGGATGAATTAAGATACATTCACGTTAGTTCTCATTTTCAGAGAACAGTTGACAGTTTTATCATAGCATAGGACGAAAGCAAACGCAATACAAAAACACGTTTTTCGCAAACAATGTTCGCAAAAAAACAGCACCGCCTCATTGGAAACGGTGCTGTTGCTTGATGAATCTTTGATCCCGCCGTTGATCATACGTCAATCACCTATCGGCGTTTGCAAAAGGCGGAACGGGATGCAACATCATGTTGCTTAGTTTCTTCTGCCTCTGCCGCCGCGGGGACCACGACCCCTGCCGCCGTCACGACGGGGCTTGCGCTCCTCATCGGGGTTGTTCTCGGGGGTCAGACCGTCCACCTCGATCAACACATCTCTGCGGCTGAGGTTGAGTCTGCCCTTGTCGTCGATCTCCTGTACCTTGACGCGGATGACGTCGCCGACGTTGACCACATCGGTCACCTTGTCGACACGCTTGACGTCGAGCTGGCTGATGTGTACCAGACCCTCCTTGCCCGGAGCGATCTCAACGAACGCGCCGAAGTCCATCAGACGGGTGACCTTGCCCAGATACATGGCGCCGGGCTCGGGATCGGTAGCGATGGTCTGGATGATCTCGATCGCGCGCTGACACTTCTCAGCGTCCAGACCGGCGACGAATACCTGACCGGTCTCGCCCTCTTCCTCGATGTCGATCTTGCACTCACACTGCGCCTGGATCTCCTTGATGACCTTACCGGACTTGCCGATAACCTCGGCGATCTTGTCGGCGGCGATGGTGGTGGTGAACATCTTGGGAGCGTACTTAGAGAGCTCAGGACGAGGCTCGGCGATCGCCTTGAGCATGATCTCGTCGAGGATGTAGTTGCGCGCCTTGTGGGTCTTTTCGAGCGCTTCCTTGACCATCTCGGGCAGCAGACCGCTGATCTTTAAGTCCATCTGGATCGCGGTGATACCGTCATGGGTACCGGCTACCTTGAAGTCCATGTCGCCGAAGAAGTCCTCGAGCCCCTGGATATCGACCATCGTCATCCAGCGCTCGCCCTCGGTGATCAGACCACAGGAGATACCGGCGACAGGCGCCTTGATCGGTACGCCGGCGTCCATCAGAGCGAGGGTGGAGCCGCAGACGGAGCCCTGTGAGGTGGAACCGTTAGAGGATACGACCTCACTGACAAGACGTAAGCTGTAGGGGAATTCCTCCAGCGAAGGGATCACGGGCAGCAGCGCTCTTTCCGCCAGCGCGCCGTGACCGATCTCGCGTCTGCCGGGACCTCTGGAAGGTCTTGTCTCGCCGACAGAGTAGGAGGGGAAGTTGTAGTGATGCATATAGCGCTTCTCGGTCTCGTCATCGATACCGTCGAGCAGCTGCATATCGCCGACCGTACCGAGGGTGGCGATGGTCAGCACCTGAGTCTGACCGCGGGTGAACAGACCCGAGCCGTGTACTCTGGGCAGGATGCCGACCTCGCTCGCGAGCGGACGGATATCATCCATGCCTCTGCCGTCAACGCGCTTCTGCTCGTCTAAGAGCCAGCGGCGGACGATGAACTTCTGGGTCTTGTACAGGCACTCGTCGATTTTTGCTTCACTTTCGGGATAGATCTCGTCAAACTTCTCATGAACCGCCTCATAGATGGGCTTTAAGCGCTCGTCACGAACGGTCTTGTCGTCGGTGTCGAGAGCCGCCTTGACGTCCTCCTCGGCGAAGGCTTTGATCGCCTCGAACATCTCATGATCCGGCTCGTTAGAGGGATATTCAAACTTGGGCTTGCCGATCTCGGCTACGATGCCCTTGATGAATTCAATAATCTTCTGGTTGGCTTCATGACCCGCCATGATCGCGTTGTACATCACTTCGTCGGAGACACAATTTGCGCCGGCTTCGATCATCGCGATGCGGCTGTCGGTAGAAGCGACGGTGGTGGACATGTCGCTGACCTTGCGCTGCTCGGCGTTGGGGTTGATGACGATCTCGCCGTCAACCAGACCGACGGAAACGCCGGAGATCGGGCCGTTCCACGGGATGTCGGAGATGGAGATCGCGATCGAGGTACCGATCATCGCGGTGATCTCGGGAGCGCAGTCGGGATCCACGGACATAACAGTCGCGACGATACTGACGTCGTTGCGCATATCCTTGGGGAACAGCGGACGGATCGGGCGGTCGATGACGCGGGAGGTCAGGATCGCCTTCTCACTGGGTCTGCCCTCACGGCGCATATAGCTGCCGGGGATCTTGCCCACGGAATAGAGCTTCTCTTCATAGTCCACGGACAGCGGGAAGAAATCGATGCCGTCCCTCGGCTTTGCGGAAGCGGTCGCCGCTACGTGGACGACGGTCTCGCCGTAGCGTACCAGACACGCGCCGTTGGCGAGCTGGGTCATTTTGCCGGTCTCAACGACCAGCGGTCTGCCCGCGAGCTCGGTCTCGAACACGCGGTACTTGTCAAAAGTCATAGCTTGATTAGCCATAGAGTTACCTCCTGTGAAATGAATTTGTACAGGATCT
>ONUI01000128.1 GCA_900320995.1 uncultured Eubacteriales bacterium | reverse complement strand
CGCAATATCGACAGCATCAACCGCGCCATCAACACAAAGCGCAAGATCGGATTCTATTATACGCAGTGGGCGGTATCCCGCACCGGCGCGAAAAAGATCGTCAAGGTGCGCCGTCACGACGGGCTGCGCTACCTGCTGACCCCCAAGGCGCTGACATGGGATGATGAAAACTACTACCTGATCGCCTACGATAAGGAGATGGATAAGCTCAAGCATTTCCGCGTGGATAAGATGGAATCGATCTCGGTGGAGGAGGAACGTGCCGACAGCACCAAGGCGGTCGATAAATTCGACCTCGCCGTGTACACCAAGCAGGTGTTCGGCATGTACGGCGGCGACACCGTCAACGTCAAGCTCCGTTTCGACGACAGCCTGATCGGCGTGGTGATCGACCGCTTCTCCGACAAGGTATTTATCCAGCCGCATAACGACGGCAGCTTTACGATGAGCGCCGAGGTGATGATGGCTGTTCTCCTTCGGCGACAAGGTGAAGATCATCTCGCCCAAATCCGCCGTCAAGGGCTTTGATGAGTGGCTCGACAGCGTCAAAGCACAGTATGAATGATACGCATAGGCTCCCTTTCCTAAGGGAGCTGTCAGCGTAGCTGACTGAGGGTTTTAATCTTGACCGAGCGATAGCGAGATACATTATCGCAGTATGCCGCCTTGGTGTACTGCGATTATTTAGTGGTTAGGGGTTAGTGGTCAGTGGTCGCGCGTGAAAGCCAATAGTAGGTATTACTTGCGTTTACTTTTACAATTAACCGCTCATAAGCAATTTAAACGATTGCAAGAGTAAACGCAACCAAAACAGCGATTTTTACCCTTAAAAATCGACATTTACTTTTTCATTTTTGGACAATTAACCAAAAGCGGTGCGCCGCCAGAGTCCCGTTTATGGGCATCATGTTCTGTTATCATAGGAGCACGGGGAGATGATCTCCGCTCCGAACGGTTGATGAATAATATTATTAATCCGCTGTTCGGAAAGCTTTGGGGATGATCCCCGTGACAGGATGTGAAAGGTATGTTGAATTTTTGTATTTTTGTGTTTCTTTTTTGCGCGGTTTGTGCTATTATTAAAAAGATAGTACAAAAGCAGGAGTTTTTTACCGTCTATCAACGCAACAAACGCAGATAAGCGATCCCGCAATCATGAGCGAATCATGAGCTTTAGCGGATAGGACAGGCTGTCTGCGATCATTGAGGAGAGCTATGAGCAGATTTATTTTAGCGTCGCAATCGCCGCGCCGTCAGGAGCTGATCGCTAATATCCTTTCGGAGTATGACGTCATCGTGTCCGATGTGGAAGAAACGCTTCCCGACGGTATCGCGCCGGAGGAGGTTCCCGCGTATCTGGCGGGCGTCAAGGCGCGGGCTGTCGCCGAAGAGCATCCCGACGACGTCGTGATCGGCGCCGACACGGTGGTGATCCTCGACGGTCAGGTATTGGGCAAGCCCAAGGATGAGGACGACGCTTTTCAGATGCTCCGTGCTCTGTCGGGCAAGGCGCATACGGTGATCACCGGCTGCGCGATCATACACAACGGCAGGATGACGACCTTTGCCGACCATACGCGTGTGGAGTTTTATCCTCTCAGCGATCGGGAAATTATGGATTATATCGCTACCGGCGAGCCTTTTGACAAGGCGGGCGCTTACGGTATCCAGGGGCGCGGATGCGTCCTCGTCAAGCGCATCGAAGGCGATTTCTTCAATGTTATGGGGCTTCCCGTCGCTCGGCTCAAGCGCGAGATGGAACGCGAAGGAGCGTTTCCGAAGCCGTAAAAGGGAGAAACGATATGACACATCTGTTTATCCTCAATTCCTTTGCCGGCACATTTGACGCGACGCCCGAGATCAAGGCGCAGATCGAAGCCTTGGCGATCCCCGACGCGGTGATCGAGTATACGCAAAAGGCGGGTGACGCGGAGCTTATCGCGCGTCGTTATGCCGAAAAGGGCGGCGCGCTGCGTGTCTATGCCTGCGGCGGCGACGGTACGGCGAATGAAGCGCTGCACGGACTGATGGGCTTTGAGAACGTTGCGCTCGGCGTGATCCCGATCGGTACCGGCAACGATTATGTCCGTTCCCTTCCGGGAGAAACCGGGGATTACTGCAATGTCGATAAAATGGTGCGCGGCACAACAAAGCGCGTCGATCTGCTCAAATGTGAGGACAGATACGCGCTCAATGTCGTATCCGTCGGCTATGACTGCGAGGTTGCCGACCGCGCGCAGAAGAATAAACGTCTGCCGCTGATGTCGGGTCCGCTCGCGTATAAGCTCGCCATCGTGCAGTGCCTTTTGACAAAGAGAAAACATACCTTCACACCCTATGCCGACGGCAAGAGGATCCCCATCGCCCGGGGCTTCAAGAGCCGGATGCTCGCCGTAGCCGCCAAGGGCAAGTATTACGGCGGCGGCATCAAGGCGACCCCTTATGCCGAGCTCGACGACGGTCTGATCGACTTTATGGCGATCCCGACCGTTCCGATCAGCTACTTTGCGTGGATGTTCGGAGCCTTCGCCCGCGGCGAGCATATCGACCATCCCAAGGGCAAGACCTTTATTCTGCATCAAAAGTGCAAGACTTTGAAGCTCGACAACCACGGCGAGATCAAGATCGGTATCGACGGGGAGATGTTTGTGATGAAGGACCCCGAGATCACGGTGGTTCCGCACGCGTTCGATATCATCATTCCATGATCGTCATTGAAAAAAGACGCACGCGTCCAATCTCAACCGATTATTTTCGGTTGACGAATGGGATATTTTGATTTATACTAATATTCTGTTAATTGTTTGGTTATTACGCTGTACTCTGTGCAGATCAAAAACAGGATTCAGATATGAGAAAGATGCAATTCAAGAGGATCGGACTGACGGTTTTGATCCTCGCGCTGCTGACGATGCTGATCGTCGGCACATCGGTGGTCAGTGCGATCGCGAAGAACACGACTGACAGGTCGGGCGCTTCCGACGCCGTGGCATCCCGTGAAAAAGAGAATACCATTCTGCTGAACAGCTATCTGTCCAACGCGGTGAACAATCGTTCCAAATGGTTGTATGACCTGATGACCGCGTCGGGACTGATGCAGTCGGGCAACAGCAGCAACGGAGCGGCGATCTTTCAAAAAGCCTATGAGGCCGGTCTGATCGGCGCTTATACCGAGGATGATATCTATCTGCCGCTGAACCGCCTGTTCGTCGCGCAGACGACGGTCAAGGCGCTTCGCTATCCCGAGCGGACGGTGGGCGAGCTGTCCGACGTGTCGGCAGATCAGAAGAGCGTGATGGGCACGATGGCGTATTACGGCTATTTTGTGCCCGACGATAAGGATATGGTCTATCCCGAGGCGACGATCTCCGCCAAGGAGTATGAGATGCTCCAAACGGAATTGAACCGATATAAGATGCTCAAAGGGAAACGGCTCCTCGCGTTCGGCGACAGTATCATGCACGGCAGCGGCAACAATGACGAGGGTATCGCCGATATGATTGCGACAAAATACGCGATGACGGCACTCGACTATTCCGTACCGGGCGCGTCCTTTGCCGACCGCGTCGAGCGCAGCCGTATCAGCAACCAGATCAGGGTGGCTGATAACGATCAGGCGCAGGCGGATCTCATCCTGCTCAACGGCGGCACCAACGATATGGGGCATATGCCGTTCGGCGAGACAGCCGCGGGCTTTGATATGTCCGAGGTAGAGGAAAACAGCTTTTCGGGCGGTATGCAAAAGGCGCTGTGGATGCTGAAAGCCTGTTGGAAGGACACCCCGATCATCTATACGCGCGTCCATAATATGGATCTGTTCGAGGACAGGATCGAGCGCCAGTACGGCGACAGAGCGCTGGATATCATGGAAAAATGGGGGATCCCGTCGGTGGATCTGTACAACGGTACCACGATGAATACCGAGAACAAGGCGATCTGTGACCGCTATACCTTTGTGGATGAGCGGTACGGAAATGAGCATGATTCCATCCATCCCAACGCGCTCGGCTACGCGAAGTTCTATCTGCCGCCGATCTCCAAGGCGGTGGCGGATCAGTTCAGTGAGGTGTCAAAATGACGAAATTATATATCGCGGTACCCTGCTATAATGAAGAAGAGGTACTGCCCGACAGCGCCGAAAAGCTGCGCGCGAAGCTGCGCCGGATGATGGACAGCGGTTTGATCGGCACCGACAGCCGCATCGTGTTCATCGACGACGGCAGTCGGGATAAAACATGGGAGCTGATCACACAGCTGCATGACAGTGACAGCATTTTCAGCGGCATCAAGCTCAGCCGCAACCGCGGCCACCAAAACGCCTTGATGTGCGGGCTGATGACCTTAAAGGATGAGGCGGACGCGGTGATCTCCATCGACGCCGACCTGCAGGACGACATCGAGGTCTTTGACAAGATGGTCGAAAAATACCGCGACGGCTGTGATGTGGTCTACGGCGTGCGCAGTAAGCGCGAGACCGATACCTTCTTCAAGCGGTTCACCGCCGAGGGCTATTACAAGGTGCTCGACAAGATGGGCGCGAAGGTCATCTTCAACCACGCCGATTTCCGCCTGATGAGCGCCCGTGCTTTACAGGCGTTTGCCGAGTTTAAGGAAACCAACCTGTTCCTGCGCGGCATGGTGCCGATGGTGGGCTACAAAAGCGACATCGTGACCTATGAGAGGTCGGAGCGCCTCGCGGGTGAGAGCAAATACCCGCTCAAAAAGATGCTGGCGCTCGCGTGGGAGGGCATCACCTCGCTGTCCACCAAGCCGATCAAGCTGATCACCCGGCTGGGTCTGATCATCTTTTTGATCAGTATCGTGATGCTGATCTATACGCTGGTGCGCTTCTTCATGGGCGCGACCGAAAACGGATGGGCGTCGCTGGCGGTGTCGATCTGGGCGATCGGCGGACTGCAAATGATGGCGATCGGCATCATCGGCGAGTATATCGGAAAAATCTATCTCGAAGCAAAGCGCCGTCCGCGCTATATCGTAGAAGAATATCTGCACGACTGAGTGTGATATAAAACGAAAAAGCTGACCTTTTCGGGTCAGCTTTTCTTTCTGTGTATCGGTATTCCGATCAGCCTAATACATCCACCATCTTAGCGTCATATCTTTGCAGGATGGTCGCGTCGAGGATATCCACCTCGCCGTCGTCGTTCACATCCGCGTACAGGAGCTGCTCGGGCGTCAGTTCCTTTTTGCCGGCAAGATATCGCTGTATCACGGTCGTGATCGCGCCGTCCATATCGACGTCACCGATCGCCTTCATCGGGACATTGTCCACATCCGTGATCTTGAACGTCTTGACGACCTCGCCGTCATCGAATTGCAATTTGATCTTGTGCAGTCCGACCGGCAGCTTGACCAGCTCGGATTTGCCGATCTGGAGCAGACCCTCGTGCAGTACCATGTTGCTCTCGAGGATAGAGCCGAGATAGGTATCGCCCTCATAGACATACGCGACGATCGACTCGGAGTTGGTCTGGATCTTGAGACCGGACTCTGCGCCCTTGTCCCATTTGATGACCGGGGTATCGATGACGATCTCCTTTTGCTCGGGAGCGACATACTGATCGTAGTCGGCATACGCCATGATACGGTTGGCGTTGAGGGTATACGGCGTTCCGCGGAAGCTCTCCTCAACGTCAAGGTCGATCTGTCGGGTGATGACCTTACCGTCGGAGTTGCCGTTGGTGTAGGTCAGCACACGGGTTTCGGGATCATAATCGATCACGATGGCGACATGAGAGAAGTAAGCGCCGGTTCCGTGCCAGCCGAAAAAGACCAGACCGCCGGGCTTATAGGGCATATCAAAGGGGCTGACGTCGACGTTGTAGTAGGTGTTCCACGGCATCGCGTCGAGCTTGTGGTGGGTGTTGGGCGCGTAGTAGACCTTCTTCTGGTCAAGGTTGAAGGACTCGATCCACTGGTCGGCGCTCCAGAAGATCCTGGGGTCGACGACGTAGCAGTAGAAATAGCGCTTCAAGGTCTCTTCATCATAG